>NZ_JBSFMS010000058.1:0-38433 GCF_053599675.1 Streptomyces sp. NPDC000880
TCGACACACCCCACCCAACGCCACACGACCGGCCCAGGACACCCCCGGACCGGTCACACCATACGAATCAACGACCCGCGAAGTACGGGACTAGAGGGCGTCCGCGCCCTGGTTACGCAGGGATTGGGCGTACTGCTGGAGCACCCACAGTTCGTTCTGTACGGCCGCGTGGTGCTCGGGGTCGGCGTGCGGGCCGAGGCGGGCGAGGGTGCCCTGGACCTCGCGGATGCGGCGGTCGACCGCGCGCAGCCGGACCTGGACGAGCTGGGTGCCGGCGTAGGTCTCGTCGACCGTCCTGGCGTGCACCGCTTCGACGGCGAGTTCGGTGACCAGGGCGCGCACGGTGTCGTTCGGGGCGGTATCGCGCACGCGGGCGAGGTAGTCGGGGGTGTCCTTGGTGCCCTGTTCGGCGCCGCCGGCCTCGGCGATGGTCTGGCGGACCGCGGCGTAGGGCGGGGCGGTGAACTCGTCCGCGCCGTAGGCGTCGAAGGCCGGGGAGACCAGGTCCGGGTGCTGGAGCGCGAGCTTGAGCAGTTCGCGTTCGGTGCGGTGGGCGGGGCTGCGGAGGTTGAGGGCGGGGCCCGCGGGGGTCTGCGGAGCGGGGTGGTTCTCGTACGACTGCGGAGTACGGGACGGGGTCGCGGGGCCGCGGCCGCCGCGGTCGCGGGCCCAGCGGGCGAGCTGGGCGACCCGCTTGACCACGAACTGCGTGTCGAGGATGCCGAGAATGCCGGCGAGCTGCACCGCCGACTCGTGCTGGATGGCGATGTTCTTGATGCCCGCGACGATCGGCGCGGCCTCGTCGAGCGCGGCGGCCCGGCCCGCGGGCGTCTCCAGATTGTGGCGCTGCACGCTGTGGCGGATCGCGAACTCGAAGAGCGGCGTGCGCGTTTCGACCAGCTTCTGCACCGCGTCGTCGCCCTCGGCCAGGCGCAGTTCGCAGGGGTCCATGCCGCCGGGCGTGATGGCGATCGAGGTCTCGGCGGCGAACTTCTGGTCGTCCTCGAAGGCGCGCAGCGCGGCCTTCTGCCCGGCCGCGTCGCCGTCGAAGGTGAAGATCACCTCGGCGGTGGCGTTGTCCATCAGCAGCCGGCGCAGGATCTTGATGTGGTCGCCGCCGAAGGCCGTGCCACAGGTGGCGATGGCGGTGGTGACCCCGGCCAGGTGGCAGGCCATGACGTCGGTGTAGCCCTCGACGACGACGGCCCGGCTGGTTTTGGCGATCTCTTTCTTGGCGAGATCGATGCCGTACAGCATCTGGGACTTCTTGTAGATGCCCGTCTCAGGGGTGTTGAGGTACTTCGGACCGTTGTCGCTCTCGTACAGCTTGCGTGCCCCGAAGCCGACGACATCGCCCGAGATGTCGCGGATCGGCCACATCAGCCGGCCGCGGAAGCGGTCGATGGGGCCGCGGCGGCCGTCCTGGGAGAGGCCGGAGAGAATCAGCTCTTTGTCGCTGAAGCCCTTCCCGCGCAGAAAGCGGGTGAGGTGGTCCCAGCCCTGCGGGCTGTAGCCGACGCTGAAGTGCTGGGCGGCGGCCTGGTCGAAGCCGCGCTCGGCGAGGAACTTGCGGCCCGTCTCGGCCTCGGGGCTGGTCTCCAGCTGCTCGATGTAGAACTGCGCGGCGATCTTGTGCGCCTCGACCAGGCGGATGCGCTCGCCCCGCTGGTGGGTGGGGTTGTACCCGCCCTCCTCGTAGCGCAGGGTGATGCCCGCCGTCGCGGCGAGGCGCTCGACCGTCTCGGAGAAGGAGAGATGGTCGATCTTCATCACGAAGGCGATGGTGTCGCCGCCTTCCTGGCAGCCGAAGCAGTGGAAGAGACCCTTGCTCGGGCTGACCTGGAAGGAGGGGGACTTCTCGTCGTGGAAGGGGCAGAGTCCCTTGAGGTTTCCGCCGCCGGCGTTGCGCAGCTGGAGGTACTCGGAAACGACGGCGTCGATCGGGACCGCGTCCCGGACCGCCTTCACGTCGTCATCGTTGATCCTGCCTGCCACACGCGGAAGTCTACGGTGGCGCGGTGATACTCCCGTCAGCTGTTGAGGGAAGTGAGCGGTACGGAAGGGTCGGCGAGGGCGTCCGGGTCCACCGGGGCGCCGGAGCGGATCAGCTGCTGGATCGGGTCGGTGACGTCCCACACATTGACGTTCATCCCGGCGAGCACCCGGCGGCCCTTCAGCCAGAAGGCGATGAACTCCCGTTTCCCGACGTCGCCGCGGAGCACCACCTGCTCGTACGAGCCGGGCGGCGCCCAGCCGGAGTACTCCAGGCCCAGGTCGTACTGGTCGGAGAAGAAGTACGGGATGCGGTCGTACGAAACGTCATGGCCGAGCATCGCGCGCGCGGCGGCCGGGCCGCCGTTGAGGGCGTTCGCCCAGTGCTCGACGCGCAGCCGGGACTCCAGCAGCGGGTGGTGGGCGGCCGCGACGTCGCCCGCCGCGTAGATGTCGGGGTCGGAGGTGCGCATTCCGGCGTCGACGGCGATGCCGCCGCCGTGCGCCCGGTCGGCGAGCGCGAGGCCGGCGGCTTCGGCCAGGGCGGCGCGGGGGGCCGCGCCGATCGCGGCTAGGACGTCGTTGGCCGGGTGCTCCTCGCCGTCGTCGGTACGGGCCGAGAGGACCATGCCGTCCTGGCCGGTGATCTCGGTGAGGCGGGCGCCGAAGTGGAAGCGGACGCCGTGGTCGCGGTGCAGTTCGGTGAAGACCTGGCCCAGCTCGGGGCCGATGACCTGGTGCAGCGGGGTGGGTTCCGGTTCGACGACGGTGACCTCGGCGCCGTAGCCGCGGGCGGCGGCCGCGACCTCCAGGCCGATCCACCCCGCGCCCGCGATGACCAGATGGCCGTTGTCGCGGCCGAGCGCCGTGAGCACCTGGCGCAGCCGGTCGGCGTGGGCGAGGCGGCGCAGATGGTGGACGCCTGCCAGCTCGGTGCCGGGGATGTCCAGGCGGCGCGGCTCGGCGCCGGTGGCCAGCAGCAGCTTGTCGTAGTGCAGGACGGTGCCGTCGCCGAGGCGTACGGACTTGGCGTCGCGGTCGACGGCGACCACGGTCTGGCCGAGGTGCAGTTCGACGTTGGCCCGGGCGTACCAGGCGGGTTCATGGACGAAGACGCTGTCGCGCTCCTCCTTGCCCGACAGATAGCCCTTGGACAGGGGTGGCCGCTCATAAGGGTGGTCGCGTTCGTCACCGATGAGGATCACGCGGCCGGTGAACCCTTCGGCGCGGAGGGTCTCGGCGGCCTTGGCTCCGGCAAGTCCACCACCGACGATGACGAATGTCCGATGTGCGTCGACCACTTGATGCCTCCTCTTTGCTTCTACGCTGCGCAGCCTTCAGCGAGCGTCCCGCACGCAGCGATATGGCGGAAGAGGGAGTGACTCCTGGGCGTGTCATCTCGGACGCGCCGCGGGGGCCCTCCCGATTGCTCAGCGGCGGGCCGTGAGCTGGGTGTGCAGGGTGCGGGCGGATGCGTCCGTGAGCGACGCGAGCTGGTCGACGATCACCCGCTTGCGCGCCCGGTCGTCGGGGGCGGCGTCGAACAGAGCACGGAATTGCGGGTCGAGGCTCTCGGGGGCGCGGGCAGTGAGCGCCTCGGCCAGTTCGGCGAGCACGATGCGCTGGTCGGCGCGGAGCGCCTCCTGTTCGGCGCGCTGCATCACATAGCGGTCGGCGACGGCCTTGAGGACCGCGCATTCGTTGCGGGCGGCGCGCGGGACGACCAGCTCGGCGGCGTACCGGGTGAGCCGGCCGGAGCCGTACGTCTGGCGGGTCGCCCCCTCGGCGGCGAGGCAGAAACGGCCGATGAGCTGGCTGGTGGCGTCCTTCAGCCGGGCCTGCGCGACCGCCGAGCCGTCGTAGTGGTGCGGCCACCACTCCTGGTCGATGAGCCGGTCCAGGGCCTCGGCCAGCTCCTGCGGATCGGTGTCCTCGGGTACGTACCGGCCGATCGCCACCCGCCAGATGTCGCTGCGCTCCGGTTCGGCGAGGAGGAGGTTGGGGTCGATATGACCGGCGTGCAGTCCGTCCTCGAAGTCGTGCACGGAGTACGCCACGTCGTCGGACCAGTCCATGACCTGGGCCTCGAAGCACTTGCGGTTGGCGGGGGCCCCCTCGCGAGCCCATTCGAAGACCGGCAGGTCGTCCTCGTAGACCCCGAATTTCACCGAGTCGGGGTCGGTGGGGTGTCCGCCGCGCGGCCAGGGGTATTTGGTGGCGGCGTCCAGGACTGCCCGGGTGAGGTTGAGGCCGACGCTGACGAGCTCGCAGGTCCCCGCGGCAGCGCCGGCTGATGTCGCCGTGCGGTGGACGAACCGCTTGGGCTCGATACGGGTCAGCAGCCGCAGCGACTGGGCGTTGCCCTCGAAGCCGCCGCAGTCCTTGGCGAAGTCGTTCAGCGCCTGCTCGCCGTTGTGTCCGAACGGCGGGTGGCCCATGTCGTGGGCGAGGCAGGCGGCCTCGGCGAGATCGGGGTCGCAGCCGAGCGCCGCGCCCAGTTCCCGTCCGACCTGGGCGCATTCCAGGGAGTGGGTGAGCCGGGTGCGGGGGCTGGCGTCCCAGGCCTGGTTGCGGGTGCCGGGGGTGACCACCTGGGTCTTGCCGGCGAGCCGGCGCAGCGCGGAGGAGTGCAGCACGCGCGCGCGGTCGCGCTGGAAGGCGGTGCGGCCCGGGCGCTTGTCCGGCTCGGGGGCCCAGCGTGCGGTGGCCGCCTCGTCGTAAGCGTCGTCGGGGGCGTCGTCGTATGTGTCGGGGCCGGATGAGGTGGTGCCGGTGGTGCCTGCCATGCACCGAAGGTAACCGGAGCCGGTGGCAGTCGGGCGATGTGGTGGGCTACGCGGGGGCGAGTTCGCGCCGCTGCGTGGCGGACGCAGCGCTCAGGGCCTCGTCGTAGCGGTGCAGCAGCAGCCGGGCCAGGGCCGGGTGCGCGCCGAGCGGGGCGGCGGCGAGGCAGGGCGCGGCGGCGGCGCTGCGGGTGGCGAACAGGCCGGGGAACGCGAAGTAGGAGGCGACGGCGATGCGGTGGCGGCCGCGGGCCGTGAGCGTGCGCAGGGCCGCGGGGACGGTGGGCCGGGCAGCCGACGCGTAGGCGGGAATGACCGGCACTCCGCCGAGGCGCTCGCTGAGCAGTTCCGCGGTGCGCATGGCGTCGGTCGCGGAATCGGAGTCGCGCGAGCCTGCGGCGGCCAGGACCACTCCGGTACTGCGGCTGGTGCCGTCCTCGGGCCGCCAGCCCGCCTCCGCCAGCCGTGAGCAGAGCGCCTCCACCAGGAGGGGATGCGGGCCGAGCGGGGCGGCGACGCGTATGTCCGCGCCGGCAACGGCCGCGGCTGCCTGCGGCAGATCGTGCTTGACGTGGTAGCCGCGGCTCAGCAACAGCGGTACGAGGACGGCGCGGGTTGTGCCGTCCGCACGCCGCTCGCCGTCGAGCGCGGCGAGGGTGCCAGGCAGCAGCGGCTCGTTCAGCTCGATGTGGCCGAGGCGGACGTCGAGGCCGGGGCGCAGCTCGCGGACCCGGTCGAGGAGCTCGGTGACGGTGCGCAGGGCGCGCGGGTCGCGGCTGCCGTGCGCGACGGCGACGAGGGTGGGCCGTTCGGTCGGGGGCATGCGCCTGCGGGTTCCGTTCAGTGTGACGTGGCTGAGTTGGCTGCCGAGCTGGTCGGAGATGCGCAGGAGCAGCTGCGCTGTGCTGTCGAGGGGCAGGGACTCACGGTCGGGTGGCAGGGACTCGCGAAGGTGCGCCGGCTCCGTCATAGACCGATCCTGACGGGCCGAGGTTGCGGGGTCGTTGCGTGAGGGTGACGGGTCTTTTCCATGGGCTCACCGGCGCCCCGGCGGCGCTGTCAGACCTGGCACCTACTGTGATCGACATCGGAACCGGAACTTCGGGGATGCGGTCTCGCCACGGGCTCATGGGCTGGATCGGGACGGAGAGCGGCGGATACGCCATCACGCCGACGGCACAAAGACAACCCGACGGTGTCACCGGACGGCCGGATCGGCATCGGCGCCCGCGTCCGTTCCGTACGGGCGACGGGCGCCCAGTGGCAGGAGCCCCCGCGCGACGCGCTCTGACAGCGGCCGCCGGCCGCGGAGCTCGCCGCCGCGCTCGACGGCCCGCCGACGCCCGCCCGGCAGGCGGCGACCTGCTCCTCCTCGCACAGCCCTGACGCGGTGATCAGGCCGAAGGAGCAACCCGACCGAACCGAACCGGCTCGTTCCGCGTCTGACCAGGCGTGAAGGGACCCCGAACAACAACGCGACTCAAACCACGGCTGCCCCGAACCCGGCGCGCCCAGCGGCGGATCGCGCAGACCGTCATGCTCGCCTGCGTCGTGGCGCTCGCGCCCGCGACCTGGATGCACGCCGTCGCCGACGGCCGCGTCCGCACCGTCGCGCAGGTCCCCGCGCAGGAGGTCGCCGTGGTCTTCGGGGCCGGGCTCTGGAAGGGCCGCCCCACGCCCTATCTCGCGCACCGGCTGGATGCCGCCGCCGAGTTGTACCGGGCGGGCAAGGTCAAGGTCGTGCTTGTCACCGGCGACAACAGCCGCGTGGAGTACGACGAGCCGGACGCCATGCGCACGTATCTCACCGCCCGCGGCGTGCCGGACAAGCGAATCGTCAGCGACTACGCCGGGTTCGACACCTGGGACTCCTGCGTACGCGCCGAGAAGATCTTCGGGGTCCGGCGCGCGGTCCTGGTGACGCAGGGCTTCCACATCCGGCGGGCCGTCGCGCTCTGCCGGGCGGCGGGGGTCCAGTCGTACGGCGTCGGGGTCGCCGAACCCCACGACGCGACCTGGTACTACGGCGGGACGCGGGAGATGTTCGCGGCCGGCAAGGCGGCGCTGGACGCCGCTTTCACGCCGGATCCGCGGTTCCTGGGGGCCGAGGAGCCCGGTGTGAGGGAAGCGCTGGCCGCAGCCGCCAGGTGACACGCGGCGACAGATTCGCGTCGGCATTCGCGGCGCGGGACAGTGAACCGTATGGAAAACGACGTAGCAACCCTGCTCGGCCGGCACACCGAAGCGCTCGCGCTCTTCACCGAACGCGTGCACGCCGTACGGGCCGATCAGTGGGACGACCCGACGCCCTGCACCGAGTGGTCCGTACGCGATCTCGTCAACCATCTCACCTCGGAACAGCTGTGGGTGCCGGACCTGGTGACGGATGGAGCCGGCACTGATGAGGTGGGCGACACGTACGACGGCGATGTGCTCGGCGCCCACCCGCGGACCAGCTGGGACGCGGCCGCGCGCGGCGCGCGGAAGGCGTTCGGCGCGCCGGGGGCGCTGGAGCAGACCGTGCTGCTCTCGTACGGCGAGACCCCGGCGGTGGCGTATTGCGCGCAGATGATCACGGACGCCGTCGTGCACAGCTGGGACCTGTCCCGTGCGATCGGCGCGCCGGAGCGGCTGCCGGACGCGCTGGTGAGCTTCGCGCTCGACGAGGTCACTCCGTACGCCTCGGGCCTGTCGAAGTCCGGTCTTTTCGCCCCGCCCATCGAGCCGCCGCCGGGCGACAGCCACCAGAGCAGGCTGCTGGCGCTGCTCGGCCGCCGCGCATAAGGAGCGCCGCGGGTTCCTCACGGGGCACCCGGGCGCGAGCGGAGCTGGGCGTACCCGGACCGTAATCCGGCGCGCCCGCCCGCGAAACACGGGCGTCCCAGCCTGGCCGTATGTCCGAAACCACCACTGAGGCCGCTGTCCCGGCCACGCCGACCCACTGTCCCTACTGCGCCCTGCAGTGCGGGATGGGTCTGCGCGACGGCCCCGAGGCGGTCGAGGTGGTGGAGCGCCCGGACTTCCCGGTGAACAGGGGCGCGCTGTGCGGCAAGGGCCGTACCGCGCCCGCGCTGCTCTCCTCCCGGGTGCGCCTGACCGAGCCCCTGGTCCGTCGCCCCGCCACAGGCAGGCTCGAGCCGGCCACCTGGGAGGAGGCCCTCAGTACGGTCGCGGCGGGACTGCGGCGTACGAGAACGGTGTACGGCCCCGACGCGGTCGGCGTCTTCGGGGGCGGAGGCCTGACCAATGAGAAGGCGTACTCACTCGGGAAGTTCGCGCGGGTCGTGCTGGGCACCTCGCAGATCGACTACAACGGGCGCTTCTGTATGTCGTCGGCGGCGGCCGCGCACCAGCGGGCTTTCGGGCTCGACCGCGGGCTGCCGTTCCCGCTGGAGGACATTCCGCGCACCGGGTGCGTGATACTCGTGGGCTCGAATCTCGTCGAGACGATGCCCCCGGCGCTCCGGTATCTGACCGAACTGCGGGAGAACGGCGGCAGTTTGATCGTCGTCGACCCGCGCCGGACACGGACCGCCGAACAGGCCGACCTGCACCTCGCGCCCCGGCCAGGGACGGATCTGGCGCTCGCGCTCGGGCTGCTGCACCTGATGGTGGCCCAGGGGCGTACGGACGAAGAGTTCATCGCATCGCGCACGAGCGGCTGGGGCGAGGCGCGGGCCGCGGCGATGGCGCACTGGCCGGAGCTGGTGGAGCGGATCACGGGCGTGGGCGTGCCCCAACTGCGCGATGCGGTGGGGATGTTCTGCGACGCGGAGTCGGGGATGGTGCTGACCGCCCGCGGTCCTGAGCAGCACTCCAAGGGCACGGACACGGTGAGCGCGTGGATCAACCTCTGCCTGGCGACGGGCCGCGCGGGCCGACCGCTGTCCGGCTACGGCTGCCTGACCGGCCAGGGCAACGGCCAGGGCGGCCGCGAACACGGCCAGAAAGCGGACCAGTTGCCGGGCTACCGCAAGCTCGACGACCCGGCGGCGCGTGCGCATGTCGCCCGGGTGTGGGGGGTTGAGCCGGGGACGCTGCCGGGCCCGGGGCGCAGTGCGTACGAACTGCTGAACGCGCTGGGCGGGGACGTGAAGTCGCTGCTGCTGATGGGCTCGAACCCGGTGGTCTCCGCGCCCCGGGCCGGGCATGTGGAGGAGCGGCTGCGCTCGCTGGACTTCCTGGCGGTCGCGGACGTGGTGCTGTCGGAGACGGCGGCGCTCGCGGATGTGGTGCTGCCGGTCACGCAGTGGGCGGAGGAGACGGGCACGACGACCAATCTGGAGGGCCGCGTCCTGCTGCGCCGCCAGGCGGTGCAGGCCCCGCAGGGAGTACGGAGCGACCTGGAGGTGCTGGGCGGGCTGGCGGCTCTGCTTGGCCACGAGAAGGGCTTCCCGGCGGACCCGGAGGAGGTCTTCGAGGAACTGCGCAGGGCGTCGGCCGGCGGCCCGGCGGACTACTCCGGCATCACGTATCGACGGATCACCGAGGAGGACGGGGTGTTCTGGCCGTGCCCCGAGGAGGTTTCGGGAGACCACCCCGGCACGCCCCGGCTCTTCCTCGAACGGTTCGCGACCCCCGACGGGCGCGCCCGCTTCGTCGCCGTGGCGCATCGGGCCGCCGGCGAAGAGGCCGACGAGGCGTATCCCGTGCTGCTCACCACCGGGCGGGTCGTCTCGCAGTACCAGTCCGGGGCGCAGACCCGGCGGGTCGATGAGCTCAATGCCGCCGCCCCCGGGCCCTTCGTCGAGCTGCATCCGTTGCTCGCCGAGCGCCTCGGGGCCGTCGAGGGCGAGCCACTCGCCGTCGTGTCACGGCGCGGGCGCGCCGTCGGGCCCGCCCGGATCAGTGCGGGGATACGGCCCGATACCGTCTTCATGCCGTTCCACTGGCCCGGCGAGGGCCGGGTCAACTCGGTGACGAACCCCGCGCTCGACCCGACCTCGCGGATGCCCGAGTTCAAGGTGTGCGCGGTCCGGGTGGAACGTGCGCACGTGAACGCGCGCACGTGACGTAGGCCTGCGTCAGCTGCTCAGCCGGCCGCACCAGTCGCCGTCCCGGATCCGCGTGCCCTTCGCCCGCAGTTCCCCGGCCACCCCCGGCGCCGCGACGTACACCCAGGCCCGTACGGCCGTGCCGTCCCGGCGCAGGACGTCGCGCGCCACCCGCTCGTACAGATTGCGCGGGTGGCCCGGCACGGCGTACTCCAGATGGTCGAGTACGGCGAGCAGCTCGCCGTACTCCCCCGGAGCCGCGGTCACCAGCTCACCCGCGACCGTGCCGCCGCCGGCGTCGAGGACGGCGTACGGATAGCCGGGGCCCTCGTACAGCACCGCGCCCGCGAGCAGCGCGGGCTCTTCCGTCGCCGTCCGGCCGTGCAGGAACAGATCGTGGTTGCACTCGCCCGGGCGCAGCGTGCCGTAGACGAAGAACGGGAGCTCCCCAGCGGGCATCGTCACGGCTCCATGGTCTCCGCGTCGATCCACGCCAGATACACGGCGCTGCCGTCCACCACCGGCGTCGCGATGATCTCCGGCGTCTCGTAGTCGTGCGCCGCGACCAGATACGTCTCGAGCTCCGCATAGCGGGCCTGCGTCGTCTTGAAGAGGACCTGCCACTCCTCCGCGGTCTCGACCGCGTTCTTCCAGCGGTAGACGGAGGTGATCGGCGCGGAGATCTGCGCGCAGGCGGCCAGCCTGGCCTCCACCGCGCCGTTCGCCAGCTCCTGCGCCTTCGCGGCGCTGTCAGTCGTGGTCAGTACGGTCAGTGCCTGGGTCACTGACGGGCTCCTTCGGGTCGCGGGGTCGGGTCGCAGTCGGTGATGCCACCGTACGCACGGCTGTTGTACAACGTCCCGCCGTCCGTGACGCACACTCCGCGGCGGCGATCATCCGGGCGTAGGGGCGCAGTCGCTCGCCCAGGAGGCTGATCAGCATGGTCCGCGGCCCTCAACCTGCGTACGGGTGGCTGTCCTTGGCTTTCCGCAGGGCGTGCCCCCACCAGGCGAGCTGGTCGAGCATCGTCTTGGCGGCGGCGTCGCAGGCCGCGGGGTCATTGTGCTGCCCCTCGTCGTCGAAGTGGGCGCCTGCGTGGTGGAAGGAGACGGTGTCGCGGACGGTGACTGCGTGCATTTCGGCGAAGACCTGGCGCAGCTGCTCGACCGCGCGCAGGCCGCCGGAGAGTCCGCCGTACGAGACGAAGCCGACGGGTTTGGCCTGCCACTGCGTGTAGTGCCAGTCGATGAGGTTCTTGAGGGCGGCGGGGAAGGAGTGGTTGTACTCGGGGGTGAGGACGACGAAGGCGTCGGCGTCGGCGAGCTTCGGGGAGACCTTGGCCAGTTCGGCGCGGGCGGCGGGGCCGGGGCTGTAGGAGAGGGTGGTGGGCAGGTCGGCGTCGGCGAGGTCGATCAGTTCGACGGTGAAGTCCTCGCGCCCGGCGGCGCGGGAGAGAAACCAGTCGGCGATGACGGGGCCGAAGCGGCCTTCGCGGTTGCTGGAGAGGATGACGGCGAGCTTCAGCGGCGCGGTGTTCTCGGACGCGGTCGCGGTTTCGAGCGCGGTTCCAGACGCGGTTTCAGGCGTTGTGAGGTCCATGAGGATGAGACTCCTACCTCAAGCATGATTGAGGTCAAGTCCATGCCCAGCGAGCGGATACGGTCGGCCGGGGCCCGCCTTCACCCGTTCAGCATGTCTGGGGCCAACAACACCACCTGATCCCCCATCACCGGCGATGACCTGCAACAACGTGCCGCGTCCAGCGCGACACGCTGAGTCGGGCCATCGAATCTGATTGCCCATCAGCAGGCGTGGGTGGCGGGCTGCGCCTTACCTCAAGGAAAGGACGACAGTCGCACCACCGCGCTTCACCGGAGGACCCCCATGCGCACCACCGCCCGCTTGCTGACTGCCACCGCGCTGGCAGCCGCCACGATAGGGCTGGGCGCCCACGGGGCGTACGCCGGGGACTTCGCGGTACTTGAAGCGTTCCCGTCGACCGCCGCGCCGGGCGCCGCCATCACCGTGAACACCACCGCCTGCGGTCCCGGCGGCCACGGCGTCGGAGACGCGCGGTCGCTGGGCGCGGGCGAATTCCGTCTGTCGCCGGGTACGCACAAGGAGGTCGTGATCGGCCGGTTCACGGTCCCGCACCACACCCAGCCGGGGACCTACGCCATCGAAGTGAGCTGCAAGAACGGCAGGCGGGCCACCGGTGACCTCGTGGTGCGGCACCACGACCGGCCGAGCGGCCATGTGCACTCCGGCGTCGGCGGCAGCGTACGCCCCGACACCACCCAGATCGCGGCGGGCGTGGCCGTACTGGCCGCGGCCGCCGTCGGCGGGACCCTGCTCCTGCGCCGCCGGGCGAGCGGCGCGCAGGGCAGCTGACGGGGCCGGTTCCGACCGGCCCCGCGTACCCGCCGTGTCCCCGCTCCCGTCAGGTCCCAGGACCTGACGGGAGCGGGCGAGATGCATCCGGAGGACCGATGAGCGCCAAGGGCAGCGGCTGGGGCATAGCCGTCGCCGTCTGCGCCGGCCTGTGGCTGGTCCAAAACGGCTCCGAGAACGTGACCCCGCCGGTCCCGTCCGCCGCGGAGGCCTTCGCGGCGGGTCCCCACCAGCACACCGACGCGGCCGCCGACCCGCTGCCACCGTCGCCGCCGGTACGTCTGCGCATACCCGCGATCAGGGTCGACGCCCCGGTCACGCGCCTGGGCCTCGACAGCAAGGGCAGCCTGGAGGTGCCGCCGGCCGCCGACCGCAACCTCGCGGGCTGGTACCGGGACGGCACATCCCCCGGCGCCAAGGGCACGGCGATAGTCGCCGGCCACGTCGACAACGCCAAGGGCCCGTCTGTCTTCTACAGCCTGGGTGCGCTGAAGAAGGGCCACCGGATCGAGGTCACCCGGCAGGACGGCCGTACGGCGGTGTTCACGATCGACGCGATCGAGGTGTACGGGGCGGCCGCGTTCCCGGACGAGAAGGTGTACGGGTCGAGGGGCCGGGCGGAGCTGCGGGTGATCACCTGCGGGGGCGGCTTCACGAAGAAGACGGGCTACAAGGGGAATGTGGTGGCGTTCGCGCACCTGATCGGGGTACGGCCGCCGCCGGCGTGATGGTCCGCAGTACGGCGCCGATCCGCTCGGCCGGAACATGCTGCCGGGGATCGTGGCCCGCTATACCGTCCACTGGTCGAAGGCGAGCTTCGCTACGAGCGAGAAGACCACGACGAGCAGCACTCCCCGGACGAACTCGCTGCCCTTCCTGAGCGCCATCCTGGCGCCGAACATGCCGCCCGCCAGGTTGAACACCGCCATCAGCGCAGCCAACTGCCACATGACCATGCCCTGGTAGGCGAACATCGCCAGGGCCCCGCCGTTGGTGCAGACATTCACGATCTTGGCGGTGGCGGACGCGGTCACCAGGTCGAGGTGGAGTACGGCGGTGAGCGCGAGCACCAGGAAGGTGCCGGTGCCGGGCCCGAACAGGCCGTCGTAGAAGCCGAGTCCGCCGCCGACGAGCACGATCGCGGCGATCATGCGGGCGCGGCCGACGGTGCGCCGGTCGACGTCCTTGGCGGTGCCGAAGGCGGGGCGCAGCATCACAAAGGCCGCCACGCCGAGCAGCACCACCATGATCACCGGCCGGAGTACGTCGCTGCTGATCCCGGCCGCGAAGAACGCGCCGCCCATCGAGCCCGCGAGGGCGGTGAGCCCGATCCGTACCGCCGTCTTCACCTGCACCGGGGCCTTGCGCACATAAGTGATCGCGGCGCCCGATGTGCCGACGATGGCGACGGCCTTGTTGGTGCCGAGGATCTGCGCGGCCTGGACGTGCGGCAGGCCGAGCAGCATGGCCGGCAGGAGCAGCAGCCCGCCGCCGCCCACCACCGCATCGACCCAGCCCGCCGCGGCGGCGGCGAGGCAGAGGAAGACGAGCGTCATCAGCGATATGTCGGGCATGATCGCGACCCTACGGATGAGATGGGTGTGGCGTCCATCAATCCCGGGAGAGTGTGAGCAACGTCTGAGGTCCGGGGGCGGGCGGCGGGGCCCCGGACCGCGGATCAGTCCCGAGAGGGTTCCGCGGGCCTGGTTCCGATGACGACGGTGGCGTACAGCTCCTCGGAAACAGCCACCTGCGGCACCAGCCCGCCGCGGGCGAAGGCCTCGACGGCCCGCGGCGCCTGCCGCTCGCTCGTCTCGACGAGCAGGCGCCCGCCGGGCGCCAGCCACCGCGGCGCCTCACCGGCCACCCGCCGCAGCACGTCAAGCCCGTCCGCACCCCCGTCGAGCGCCACCCGCGGCTCGAATTCGCGCGCCTCCGGGGGCAGCAGCTCGACCTCCTCTGTCGGTACGTACGGCACATTCGCGGCGAGCACATCGACCCGGCCCCGCAGCGCGGCGGGCAACGGCTCGAAGAGGTCGCCCTCATACACCTGCCCCCCGACGGCCCCGACATTGCGCCGGGCGCACCGCACCGCGGCCGGGTCGACATCGGCGGCGTACAGGTGGGCCCCCTCCAACGCCGCCGCCAGCGCGACGCCCACCGCACCGGAACCGCAGCACAGATCGACGACGACAGCCCCCGGCCCGGCGAGCCCGGCAGCCTGCGCCACGAGGAACTCGGTGCGCCGGCGAGGCACGAAGACCTCGGGCTCGACGACCACCCGCAGACCGCAGAACTCGGCCCACCCGAGGACGTGTTCAAGGGGCAGCCCGGCGACCCGCCGGTCCACCATGGCGGCGAGTTCGGACGGCGTGAGGGCCGTGGAGATGAGCAGTCGCGCCTCGTCCTCGGCGAATACACAGCCGGCGGCGCGGAGCCTGGTGACGATGGCGGAGAGAGGAAGGAGTGACGGTGAAGCCGACATGGAAGCCTTTCGGGAAGCCTGAGGGCGCTCCCGCGGGGCGGTCACCTATGTCGGGTTGACCGCGCGGCCGTGAGATGAGAGCACCCAGCCTGCACTTGCGGTAATGGGTCTCACCTCCTGGGACGGTCCACTGCTGGAGACCGCAACACTACCTGAGCGGGGCGGGCGGCGGGCGCGCGCGTCCCGGCCCCTCACACACCCGCCCCGGGCACGCTGAGGGCAGCGTTCCGCGCGGGAAACAGACGAGCACCTGCCGGGTAACACCGAAGCCGGAGGCTTCGGGCATGGCTTCAGAGATCGTGGTGATCGGCGGCGGGACGGCGGGCGCACAGCTGGCGCGCCGGCTCGGCTACGCGGGCGCCTGTGTCACCGTTCTCGGCGAGGAGCCGCACGCCCCGTACAACAGGGTGCTGCTCGCGGAGGTCCTCGCCGGGCGGTACGGCCCCGAGGTCATCGCCCTGCCCGAGGTTCCGGTACGGCGTGGCTTGCGGGCGAGTCAGATCGACCGGGCCCGGCGTCTTGTGCACTGTGCGGACGGCACATCGGTGGCGTACGACCGGCTGGTGCTGGCGACCGGTTCCAACCCGGTGCTGCCGCCCCTGCGCGGGATCGGCGACGGGCTCCCGGACGGGGTGCATCCCTTCCGTACGCTGGACGACTGCCTCGCGCTGTCCGAGGCCGTACGCCCCGGCATCAGCGCGGTCGTCGTCGGCGGCGGACTGCTCGGCGTCTCCGCGGCCCGCGCGCTGGCCGAACGCGGCGCCCGGGTGGTGCTGGCCCAGCAGGGCGAGCACCTCATGGAGCGCCAACTGGACACCTCCGCATCGAAGTTGCTGCGCGCCCATCTCGAAGCGATCGGGGTGGAGATCCACACGGAGTGCCGGGTAAGGGGACTTCGCGGTACGTCCGTCGAGCTCGCCGACGGGTACGTCCTCGACTCCGAGCTGGTCGTGCTCGCCTGCGGGGTACGTCCCCGGGCCGGGCTGGCGCGCGACGCCGGTCTGGAGGTCCGCCACGGCATCGTCGTCGACGACGAGCTGCGCACATCCGACCCGTACATCCACGCCATCGGCGACTGCGCGGAACACGCGGGCGTCGTCCACGGCCTGGCGGGCCCCGCGCTGGAACAGGCGGACGTCCTGGCCTCCGTGCTCACCGGCGTCGCCGCCCGCTACACCGGCACCCGCGCGCTGACCCGCCTCACCCTGTCGGGTCCCGGCCCGCTCGATCTCGCCGCGTTCGGCGATCCGACCCCCCGCCCCGGCGACGACGTCGTCCAGCTCGCCGACGCCACCCGCGGCGCGTACCGCAAGGTCGTCGTCCGCGGGGACCGGCTCGTCGGCGGGGTGCTGCTCGGCGACCTGCGCACCGTCGGCGAGCTGGCCCGCACCTGGGAGGGCGACGAGCCGCTCCCCTCCACCCCGCTGTTCCACCTGCTTGGAGGCGCTTGAGATGTCCACTCCCTCGACTACCACCACGGCTCCCACCATCGTGGTCGTCGGCCACGGGATGGTCGGCCAGCGGTTCCTCGAAGCCCTCGCGCAGCGCGGTGTGGCCGGGCGGGCGCGGATCGTCGTGCTGTGCGAGGAGGCCCGCCCCGCCTACGACCGGGTCCGGCTGACCTCGTACTTCTCCGGCCGTACGCCCGACGAACTCTCCCTCGTCGAGGGCGACTTCATCGAGTGCCACGGCATCGAGCTGCATCTCGACGATCCGGCCGAGACCGTCGACAGGGCCGCGCGCACGGTCACCTCGCGCGCCGGGCGCACGTTCGCGTACGACGCGCTCGTTCTCGCCACCGGCTCGTACCCCTTCGTGCCGCCGGTGCCGAACAAGGACGCCGAGGGCTGTTTCGTCTACCGCACGATCGAGGATCTGCTGGCGATCGAGGAGTACGCCAAAACGGCCCGCACCGGCGCGGTCGTCGGCGGCGGGCTGCTCGGTCTGGAGGCGGCGGGCGCGCTCAAGGGGCTGGGTCTCCAGACGCACATCGTGGAGTTCGCGCCCCGGCTGATGCCGGTGCAGGTGGACGACGGCGGCGGCGCCGCGCTGCTGCGCACCGTCGAGCGGATGGGGCTGACCGTCCACACGGGCACGGGCACCCAGGAGGTCACCGTCAACGCGACGGGTGCGGTCAACGGCATGACCCTGTCGGACGGTTCGGTCCTGGCGACCGATCTGGTCGTCTTCTCCGCGGGCGTACGGCCCAGGGACCAGCTCGCCCGCGCGGCCGGCCTGGACGTGGGCGAGCGCGGCGGCATCGTGGTCGACGAGCAGTGCCGGACTTCGGACCCGTCCGTGTTCGCGATCGGCGAGTGCGCGCTGGCATCGGACGGCCGGGTGTACGGGCTGGTCGCACCCGGCTACGCGATGGCCGAGACGGCGGCCGCCACGCTGGCGGCCGAAGTCGATGGCAAGGGCGAGGGCGAGATCAGGGCCTTCACCGGCGCTGACATGTCGACCAAGCTCAAGCTGCTCGGCGTGGACGTGGCGTCCTTCGGCGACGCGCACGGAGCGGCGGACGGCTGCCTGGACGTCGTGTACTCCGACTCCCGCTCCGGGGTCTACAAGAAGCTGGTCATCGGCCAGGAGGGCGAGCTGCTCGGCGGCGTACTGGTCGGTGACGCCGATTCGTACGGCGTGCTGCGCCCGCTCACCGGCTCCGTACCACCGCTCGCGCCCGAACAGCTCGTACTGCCCGCGGGGATCGGCGCGCCGGCCGCGCTCGGCCCGGCCGCGCTGCCCGACGACGCGGTCATCTGCTCCTGCCACAACGTCACCAAGGGCACGATCCGCGGCGCGGTCACCGAGCACTCCTGCACGACCGTGCCCGAGGTGAAGAAGTGCACCAAGGCCGGTACGAGCTGCGGCAGTTGCGTCAAGGTGCTCGGCCAGCTGGTCAATGCCGAGCTGGAGGCCTCGGGCGGCGAGGTCGACAAGGGGCTGTGCGGCTGCTTCGGCCAGACCCGCCAGGAGTTGTACGAGATCGTGCAGGCACTGCGCATCACCTCGTACGCCACCCTGCTCGACGCGCACGGACGTGAGGCGGCCCGGGGCGGCGACGGCTGTGAGATCTGCAAGCCGACTGTCGCCTCGATCATCGCCTCGCTGGCGCCGACGATCGGCGCGGACGGCTATGTTCTGGACGGCGAGCAGGCCGCACTCCAGGACACCAACGACCACTTTCTCGCCAATATCCAGCGGAACGGTTCGTACTCGATCGTGCCGCGCATTCCTGGCGGCGAGATCACTCCCGAGAAGCTGATCGTGATCGGCGAGGTGGCCCGCGACTTCGGGCTCTACACGAAGATCACGGGCGGCCAGCGGATCGACATGTTCGGCGCGCGTGTCGAACAACTTCCGCAGATCTGGGCGCGATTGGTGGAGGCGGGCTTCGAGTCCGGGCATGCGTACGGCAAGGCGCTGCGCACCGTGAAGTCCTGCGTGGGGCAGACGTGGTGCCGCTACGGCGTGCAGGACTCGGTGCGGATGGCCATCGATCTGGAGCTCCGCTACCGGGGGCTGCGCTCCCCGCACAAGCTCAAGTCGGCGGTATCGGGGTGCGCGCGGGAGTGCGCGGAGGCCCAGTCCAAGGACTTCGGCGTGATCGCGACGGCGAGTGGCTGGAATCTGTACGTCGGCGGCAACGGCGGCGCGACCCCGCGCCATGCGGATCTGCTCGCGCAGGACCTGTCCGACGCGGAACTGGTCCGGCTCATCGACCGGTTCCTGATGTTCTACATCCGCACCGCCGACCGGCTCGAGCGCACCTCCACCTGGCTGGAGCGGATCGAGGGCGGGCTCGGCCATGTACGGGATGTGGTCGTCCACGACTCACTGGGCATCTGCGCGGAGCTCGAATCGATGATGGCGGACCATGTCGCGGGCTACCGCGACGAGTGGGCGCAGACCATCCACGACCCGGAGCGGCTGCGCCGCTTCGTCTCCTTCGTGAACGCGCCCCAAGCCCCGGACCCGACGGTGAAGTTCGTGCCCGAGCGTGACCAGGTCAAGCCCGATCTCACGCTTCTCACCCTGGAAGGTGCCGGCGCCCGATGACAATCGCCCCTGAGAAGACGGATACACAGGTCCAACTCCGGCTGGACGAAGGATGGTTCGCGCTCTGCGCGCTGTCCCTCCTCACCCGCGGTCGCGGGGTCGCGGCACTGTTGCCCGACGGCCGCCAGGTCGCGGTGTTCCTGGACCGCGAGGGCAGGCCGTACGCCATCGACAACCGGGACCCCTTCAGCGGGGCGCAGGTCCTGTCCCGGGGGCTCGTCGGTTCCTCGGCCGGCCGGCCGTTCGTGGCGTCGCCGCTACTCAAACAGCGGTTCGATCTGGGGAGCGGGGGCTGTCTGGACGACGAGTCGGTGTCGGTGACGGCGTACGAGGTACGGCTGAGCACGGACCTGGCCGTTGGCAGTGGCTCCGCTGCCTGATCGTTCGTAGGCTGGACAGCCAAGGTTTCCTAGCTAGGAGTTCAGCCATGTCGGGCTGGAACACGAGCGACATACCTGACCAGGGCGGACGTACCGCCGTGGTCACCGGAGCCAACAGCGGCATCGGACTGGTCACTGCCCGGGAGCTGGCCCGCCGCGGCGCGCGAGTGATTCTCGCGTGCCGCAGCGAGGCCCGCGGTAAGCGGGCACAGGAGCACATAGCACGTGAAGTCCCCGGCGCTCACGTGGAGTTCAGACCGCTGGACCTGGCGGAACTGTCCTCCGTACGGGAGTTCGCGGCAAGCTACCCGTACGAGAGCCTCGACCTACTGATAAACAACGCCGGCGTGATGGCCCTGCCGTACGGAAAGACGGCCGACGGCTTCGAGACGCAGTTCGGCGTCAACCACCTCGGGCATTTCGCGCTGACCGGGCTGCTGCTGCCGAAGCTGCTCGACACCCCGGGCGCGCGGGTGGTGAGCGTGTCCAGCTTCATGCACATCCTGGCCAACGTCGACATGGGCGATCTCAACAGTGAGCGTCACTACCGCCGTTGGATCGCCTACTCCCGCTCCAAAACGGCGAACCTGCTCTTTGTGCACGAGCTGGCCAGGCGGCTGACCGCGGCGGGCTCCGACGTCGTCGCGGCCGCTGTCCATCCGGGCTATGCGGACACCAATCTGCAGACCGCGGGCGCGCGGCTGGAGGGCAAGAAGGCAACCGAACGTTTCATGCGGGTCGGCAACCGGATCATCGCGCAGTCCGCCGAGTCGGGCGCGCTGCCGACGCTGTACGCGGCCACCGCGCCGGGCGTGCGGCCGGACTCTTTCATCGGGCCGAAGCTTGGCTGGCGCGGTGCGCCCGCGCCGTCGCAGCGAGCGAAGTGGACGCGCAACGATGCGGCGGGCGAGCGGCTCTGGGTGGCGTCCGAGCAGCTCACGTCGGTGACGTACGAGGACCTCAAGGCCTGAGGCCCTCTCCGCGGCCGGGTCTCCGCGGCCGGGGGTCAGGACTGGCCCTCGGCCGCCGCCTCCACGTCCATCCAGATGACTTCCCACAGATGGTTGTCGGGGTCCTGGAAGGAGCGCCCGTACATGTAGCCGTAGTCCAGGGGGTCGTTGGCCGGGGTGCCGCCGGAGGCGAGGGCCGTGTCGGCCAGCTCGTCGACCTTCTCTCGGTTCTCGGCGCTCAGGGCGATGATGACCTCGGTGGAGGTGGCCGCGTCCGCGATGTCCTTCTTGGTGAATTCCTTGAACCGCGGCTCGGTGATGAGCATGGCGAAGATGGTGTCGCTGATGACCAGACAGGCCGTCGTCTCGTCACTGAACTGGTCGTTGAAGGAGTAGCCGAGCTTGCTCCAGAACGCCTTGGTGGTCTCGAGGTCCTTCACCGACAGGTTGACGAAGATCAGCTGGGACATGGCCGTTTCTCTTCTCTCTCATCGGCGTGCTGTGGTGTTGCCGTTCCAGGGGGTAGACCCCGGGTCGGCGCGAGACTCATCGCTCGCCCGAGGAGATATTCGCCAAGGTCCCGTCACGCCAGGCCGGACGCCTTGAACACGGCACGCGCCTCGTCCTCCTCGATCCGCTCGGCGAGGCCCTGGAGCACCGCCGCCCGGGTCCGCAGCAGCCCGCACTCGCACGCACGGCGGGCACACCCTCGCCGTCCGCCCCGTCGTCTCTCTCGTTGGCTGCCCCGCCGTCCTGGCTGTCGCGTCCCATGGCCGGACGGTAAGCCGCGCGCGGGCGCGCGTCTGCACCGTGGCCGATGCGCTGATGGGTTCTTCACGCCCGGCGTCAATATCGCGTGAAGACGGCCAGGGCAGGCGACAAGAACGTGACAAGGGAATGCGCCTGGCGAAAAACGCGCCCTCACGCTGGGGATTCCACAACCGGAGGTGCCTCGCACGATGACCGTTCTCTCCACGCCTCCCGGCGGGCCCGAAGGAAAGGCCGCCGCGGCGGAGCCGCCCGATACCGAGGCGGTCGCCCCCGCGACCGCGCCGCCCACGGTGCTGTCCGGCGACCGGCACCGGCTCACCGCCCTCCAGGGCCTTGCCGCGCTCTCGCTGGACGCGATGGCATCGGTGGCGTACGGCCCCGAGGCGATCGTTCTCGTACTGGCTGCCGCCGGCGGCATCGGGCTCGGCTTCACGCTGCCCGTCACGCTCGGCATCGCCGCCCTGCTCGCGGTGCTCGTCGCCTCGTACCGCCAGGTCATTGCCGCGTTCCCGAACGGCGGCGGTTCGTACACCGTCGCCAGGACCCATCTGGGCCGCCGTACCGCCCTGGTCGCCGCGGCCTCGCTGGTCCTCGACTACGTCCTGAACGTCGCGGTTTCCGTCACCGCCGGCGTCGCCGCCCTCACCTCCGCCTTCCCGGCTCTCTACAACGACCGGCTGGTCCTCTGCCTGGGCGTTCTGGTGCTGGTCACGGCCGTCAATCTGCGCGGCATCGTCAACTCGGCGAAGGCCTTCATCGTGCCCACCGCGATCTTCGTCGGCTCGATCCTGGCGATGATCGTCGTGGGTCTCCTGCGTGCGGCCCCTGCCTCCACCGAGGCGGCCGCGGGCCACGCCTCCGTACTGAGCGAGAACGCGACCACGGTCGGTGCCCTGCTGCTGCTGAAGGCCTTCGCCTCCGGCTGCTCGGCCCTGACCGGAGTCGAGGCCATCGCCAACGCCGTACCGGCCTTCCGCTCCCCGGCCGCCAAGCGCGCCCAGCGCACCGAGGTCGCGCTCGGCGGCCTGCTCGGCGCGATGCTGATCGGCCTGGCCGTCCTCATCGGCCGTTTCCACCTCCAGCCGGTCGAGGGCGTCACCGTCCTCGCCCAGCTGGCGGACGCCTCCCTCGGCCACAACTGGGCTTTCTTCGTAGTTCAGTTCGCGACCGTCGTCCTGCTGGCGCTTGCCGCCAACACGTCCTTCGGCGGACTGCCGGTGCTGATGTCGCTGCTCGCCCGCGACAACTACCTGCCGCATGTCTTCCGCCTCAAGGCCGACCGCGAGGTCCACCGGCACGGCGTGCTTGCACTCGCCGCCGTCGCCGCGCTGCTGCTCGTCTTCTCCGGCGGCAATACGAACACCCTGGTGCCGCTCTTCGCGATCGGCGTGTTCGTCGGCTTCACCATCTGCCAGACCGGCATGGTGATCCACTGGCGCGCCGCGCGGTCCACGGGATGGCTTTGGAAGGCGGCGCTCAACGGCTTCGGTGCGGTGCTCACCGGCGTCTCCGCCGTCGTCGTCACCGCCACCAAGTTCAATGAGGGGGCGTGGCTGATCGTGGTCGCCCTGCCCGCGCTGGTGCTGGTCTTCGAGCGGATACACAGGGCGTACGGGCAGATCGGCGCGCGCCTCGGCCTCGGCCGGGTACCCGATGCCCCGCACCGCGACCGCTCCCTTGTCATCGTCCCGGTGTCGAACCTGTCCCGGCTGACCTACGAGGCGGTGAACGTGGCCGTGTCGCTGGGCGACGAGGTGCGGGCGGTGACCGTGACGCACCCGGACGAGGAGGACCGCGAGGCGCTGGCCGCGCTGCGCCGCGACTGGCAGCTGTGGAACCCGGGCGTGGAACTGGTGGAGCTGGACTCGGAGCACCGCACAGTTGGCCGACCGGTCTCGGAGTACGTAAGCAAGGTGCACAAGTACCACCCGAGGACGCGGGTCACGGTGCTGATCCCCGAGGTGGAGCCGGACCGGCTGTGGCAGCGCCTGCTGCAGAACCAGCGGGGTGCGGTGCTGGCGCATGCGGTACGCAGGGACACGGATGCGGTGATCTGCCGGCTGCGATTCCGCCTCGGGAAGACCGTCAGCCGTTTCTGACGGCGTGCCGAAGGTTGGCGTGCATCAACGGGGACCAGTGCGCGCCGACCGCGCCGGTCGTGTTCACCCGGTGGGGGCGATCACGCTCTCGGACTCGGACCACTGAGGGGTCAACGCGCCGGCTACAGGGCTCTGTTGGTGCCGCTCACGGAGATCCATGCGCCCGGCCCGTACGCGATGTGAAGCATGTCGGGTTCGCTGCCCCGCTTCACCCAGATGAGCAGGGCACCGCTGCTGTGGATCTCGTACGTATACCGGCCTTCCTCTTCGCTGTCGGTGCGGCGCTCCTCGTCGGCCGTGTGCACCGACATTCCGCTTGATCCAGGCACAAACCACGTAACGGGCATACCCTGACCGTACGCCCGATCGGTTCGGGACACCCCGGTGACGGTGCCGGACGGCCGGGAGCCCGCGGACTCGACCGCTGGGCGTCATCTCTTGTTGACGTACAGTCAATTCGGCACTCTTAGGTTCCGGAAGCGCGCGACCCCGCGGCGCCGGCCGGTGCCACGGGGCGGTCACGACCACCCTGGAGTGACAAGTGGAACGTCGCAGTTTCCTGCGTGGAGCGGTCATCGGCACCTCGGCCGCCGCCCTCGGCGGCACCCTGTGGCGCGGGGCGGCCCTCGCGGCCCCCGCCCAGCCGGGCCCCGGACCCTACGGCGCACTCGGTACGGCCGACGGCAACGGCATTCTGCTGCCGGGCGGGTTCAGCAGCCGGGTGATCGCCCGCTCCGGTCAGGCGGTCTCCGGCACGTCCTACACCTGGCACAGCGCGCCGGACGGCGGCGCCTGCTACGCCGACGGCACCGGCTGGATCTATGTCTCCAACTCGGAGATCAGCCCGTCGGGCGGCGCGAGCGCCGTCAAGTTCTCCTCGACCGGCGCGATCACCGGCGCGTACCGCATCCTGTCCGGCACCCGGCAGAACTGCGCGGGCGGAAAGACGCCGTGGAACACCTGGCTGTCCTGTGAGGAGGTCAGCCTCGGCTACGTCTACGAGACCGACCCGTGGGGTGTGAAGGCCGCCGTCCGCCGGGACGCGATGGGCAAGTTCAAGCATGAGGCGGCCGCCGCCGACCCGGTGCGCAAGGTGGTCTATCTGACCGAGGACGAGACCAACGGCTGCCTGTACCGGTTCATCCCCACCACCTGGGGAAACCTCTCCGCCGGCACGCTCCAGGTGCTCACGGCCGGCACCGCCACCTCCGGCAGCTTCGGCTGGGCGAACGTGCCCGACCCGGACGGCTCTCCGACCGCGACCCGTAGCCAGGTCCTGGCCGCCAAGAAGTTCAACGGCGGCGAGGGCTGCTACTACGCCGACGACAAGGTGTGGTTCACCTCCAAGGGCGACAACCGCGTCTGGCAGCTGAACCTGACGAACAGCACCTACGAACTGGCCTACGACGACTCGCTGGTGTCCGGCAGCGCGCCGCTGACCGGCGTCGACAATGTCACCGGCGCCTCCTCGGGCGACCTGTTCGTCGCCGAGGACGGCGGCAACATGGAGATCTGCATCATCACCCCGGACGATGTCGTCGCGCCGTTCCTGCGCATCAACGGCCAGTCCGGCTCGGAGATCACCGGGCCGGCGTTCTCGCCCGACGGCAGGCGGCTGTACTTCTCCAGCCAGCGCGGTACGAGCGGCTCCTCGTCCGGCGGCATCACCTACGAGGTGACCGGTCCCTTCCGCGCCTAGCCAGTGAGTGCCTGCTGCGACGGCCATCCTGGTATGCGGGCTTCGTGGTTACGTTCGCTCGGGTGAGCTGGTGGCCGGGTCGGTATCGAGGAGGGCGAGCAGTGTCTCGCGATGGAGGTCTGCGATCGGGCTGAGAAGGTCCGGGTGGCGCAGCAGCGGCGCCGCCCGGTGATCGCGAGGGCTGGGAATTGTCAGCCGACGCGCAACGCCCACACTGTCCGCGCCGTGGTGGGTTGCGGCCAGGCAGGCCGCTGCCACGGCGGCGAGATCTTCGTCGGCCAGCAGGCAGGCCGCCCAGCTGACGACGGTTTCGTCCACCCGGGTGCGCCATGCGTGTTCGGCTCCCTCCAGCGGCTGGGCATCGGCGCCGGTGACGGAGTCCAGCCGGTCGGAGCCGCCGGGGCCGAGCAGGTTCAGCAGTTCGGCATCCAGCACGGTGGGGTAGCGGAGGGCGGCGGCGATGGTGGCCGCCTGCCATGCCTGGGCCTCGGCCAGGGCGTCGTTCAGCGGGCCGACTGCCGGCGGGAATGCCGACAGCAGCCAGCGAGTGGAGGCAGCTATGACTGGCGAGAGATCACTGGGCATGGTGGACCGTCCTTTACACGAGCCCGCCATGGTTCTGCTACCTGTGCGATCCGGTCGCGAGCACTCGCGGGCCGGGGCGCGCGTGGCAGGTAAGCGTAAGACGGCCGCCTGAGCGGCAACAGGACGTACGTCACAGCCGGGGTGCCCGTCGCCGCCCACGGCCACGCAGGCCGTGGCCGTGCGGCCACGGCCTCACTCCCTCAATTCGGTCAGGACTTGCCGCGGCCGGTGACGAAAGTCACGCACGCGGTCCACGAGCCCGGCGCCGGGAGCCGGGAGCTTGTTGGCGGGTGGCTTGTCCGGCGCGGAGGGGTGCGGCCGGGTGGGAGCCACCGCCTTGGCCCGGCGGATCTTGTCACCCGGCTCCACCGGCATTTCGGGCGTGCAGGCCTGCCGCAGCACGGGGAACAGCCATCCCTGGCCTAGCCCGCGGCCTCCGCAGTGGCGCCGCCGCGCAGCAGGGCGGCGCCCAGCGGAGTGAGGGTGTGCAGTACGGCGTTGCCGTGGCGCAGTGTCACCACCAGGCCCGCCTCGCGCAGGACCGCCGCGTGCTGGCTGGCGGAGGCGAGCGACACCCCTGCCCTGCGGGCGAGTTCACTGGTCGTACAGCCGAAGCGGATGGCCTGCAGGACGGCCGAGCGGGTGTGACCGACGAGACGGCCGAGCGAGGGGCCGCCCGTCTCGCTGAAGGCGGGTGCGCAGCTGTGGACGGCGGGGTAGACCAGGACCGGCGGGAGCGCGGCGTCACGGTAGACCACCGGGGTGCCGCGGCAGAAGAACGACGGCTGAAGCAGCAACCCCCGACCGTCCAGGCGCAGTTCGCGGTCCACGGGATAGTCGGCCTCCAGCACCGGCGCCCGCCAGCGCAGCACCGGCGGCAGTGAGGCGAGCAGTTCGCCCGCGCCGCCGTCGAGCAGTGCCCGGCCGCGTACGGCACGGTCCGCCTCGACCCTGGCCTGGATGTGCGGCCAGTACGGCTCGATGGCGCCGCGGCAGTAGCTGCGCAGGACTAATACGAGCCGGGCGAGTGGCCCGGGCCCGCCTTCGGCGAGCGCGGCGAGCCGGCCCGGCAGCACCGTCCCGCCGCCCCGTCCCGCGGCCGCCAGGGCCAGCTCGGAGTGCAGCCGTCCGGGCGGCGTCGCCCGCAGCGCCTCCAGCCCCGCATCCAGCCCGCCGGCCCCTTCGGGAGGCGTGAGAAAGTCCGGGAAATACCCCCGTGGCGGAACCAGCGGGGCAAGCAGGCGTGCTTCACCATTCAACCGGGCGCGCGTTTCCGAGCGCCATTCCCCGAACACGAGCGCGCGGCGCCGCTCCCGCAATCGGTGAAAGCTGAGAATCGTTTCCCACAACACATCCGGCCGGACCGCCATCCGCACCCCGGCTAGGTCGTCCCCGGTGAAATGGATACGCAGCACCGAACCCCCACATGTTGCATCCGCAATCGCCCCGATCACTGAGTATGCACACCATCACAGGACGTTACCACGGTGTTTCAGCCACAGTTGAAACGCCTCGCGAGGGGTGGGTGGCAACCGAAAGGCTGTACGACGTCGGGCAGGAATCCTTCAGTCACCGATGGACGTGCGAAGACCGTGGGGGGCTTTGCACGACCGGCGGCGGGCGACAGAAGGTGCGGCTCCCTGTCCGGCACGGGTAATGGGGCGCGGTCGGCGGATGGGGATCCGCAGGCCGCGCCCCGCCCATTGTTTTGCGTAGCGAATGGCAGGAATTCGATTGCCGGAAACGGCCCGGCGGACAACGGTCCGGAATTCAACAGGGACATTGCATCAATATGGATTCTTCCGGAAGTCCGTAAGAAGACATGGAACGGGCGGGCGCCCCGCACAAGGCGCCCGCCCCTTCCCTTTCGTGTTCCGGAGCCGCCACCGGATCGGTGAGGGTCGGGGTACCGACTGGGGGCGAACCCCCAGACCCCGGCGGCGGCTCCGGCGTCTTATCGGGAGTCGCTCCCCTTCGACTCGGCCGCCGCGCGGCCGGCCTCCAGGCGCGCCACCGGGATGCGGAACGGCGAGCAGGACACGTAGTCCAGACCCACCTCGTGGAAGAAGTGCACCGACTCGGGGTCGCCGCCGTGCTCGCCGCACACGCCCAGCTTCAGGTCGGGGCGGGTGGCCCGGCCGGCCTCGACCGCGCTGCGGACGAGTGAGCCGACGCCGTCCTTGTCGATGGTCTCGAACGGGGAGACCCCGAAGATGCCCTTCTCCAGGTACGCCGTGAAGAACGAAGCCTCCACGTCGTCGCGGGAGAAGCCCCACACGGTCTGGGTGAGGTCATTCGTGCCGAACGAGAAGAACTGTGCGGCCTCGGCGATCTGACCTGCCGTCAGCGCGGCGCGCGGCAGCTCGATCATCGTGCCGATGGTCAGCCTGAGGTCGGTGCCGGTGGCTGCCTGCACCTCGGCGATGACCCGGTCGGCCTCCTCGCGGACGATCTCCAGCTCCTGAACGGTGCCCACCAGCGGGATCATGATCTCTGGCCGCGGGTCGCCCTTGGCGCTCTTGCGCGCGGCCGCGGCCTCGGCGATCGCCCGTACCTGCATGGCGAACAGACCGGGGATGACCAGACCGAGACGTACACCGCGCAGGCCCAGCATCGGGTTCTGCTCATGGAGCTTGTGCACGGCCTGCAGCAGTCGCAGGTCGTTCTCGTTGTGGTCCTTGCGGGCCTCGGCGAGGGCGACCCGTACCGAAAGCTCGGTGATGTCGGGCAAGAACTCGTGCAGCGGCGGGTCGAGCAGCCGGACGGTGACGGGCAGCCCGTCCATCGCCTCGAACAGCTCGATGAAGTCCTTCCTCTGCAGCGGCAGCAGCGCGTCCAGTGCCTGCTCACGCTCGTCGTCGGTGTCGGCGAGGATCAGCTTCTCGACCATCTCGCGGCGCTCTCCGAGGAACATGTGCTCGGTGCGGCACAGGCCGATGCCCTGCGCGCCGAACCGCCGTGCGCGCAGCGCGTCCTCGGCGTTGTCGGCGTTCGCCCGTACGCGAAGGCGGCGTACTCGGTCCGCGTAGGCCATGATCCGGTGCACGGCGGCGACCAGTTCGTCGGCGTCGTCGGCGCCCGCGTGCATCCGGCCCTCGAAGTACTCGACGACCGGGGACGGCACGACCGGCACCTCACCGAGGTAGACCTTGCCGGTGGAGCCGTCGACGGAGACGACGTCGCCCTCCTCGATGACGGTCCCGTTCACGGTGAGCCGGCGCCGCTTGGTGTCGACCTCGAGCTCCTCGGCGCCGCAGACACAGGTCTTGCCCATGCCGCGGGCGACGACGGCGGCGTGCGAGGTCTTGCCGCCGCGGGAGGTCAGGATGCCCTCGGCGGCGATCATGCCGTCCAGGTCGTCGGGGTTGGTCTCACGGCGGATGAGGATGACCTTCTCGCCGGAACGCGACCACTTGACCGCGGTGTACGAGTCGAAGACGGCCTTGCCGACGGCCGCGCCGGGCGATGCGGCGATGCCGCGGCCGAGCAGCTGGGTCTTCGCCCGGTCGTCGAAGCGGGGGAACATCAGCTGCGCGAGCTGTGCGCCGTTGACGCGCTGGAGCGCCTCGGCCTCGTCGATCAGGCCCTGGTCGACGAGCTGGGTGGCGATACGGAAGGCGGCTCCGGCGGTGCGCTTGCCGACCCGGGTCTGCAGCATCCACAGCTGTCCGCGCTCGATGGTGAACTCGATGTCGCACAGGTCCTTGTAGTGCGTCTCGAGCGTCTCCATGATCTGCATCAGCTGGTCGTACGACTTCTTGTCGATCGACTCCAGCTCGGCGAGCGGCACCGTGTTGCGGATGCCCGCGACGACGTCCTCGCCCTGCGCGTTCTGCAAGTAGTCGCCGTAGACGCCCTGGTGGCCGCTGGCGGGGTCGCGAGTGAAGGCGACGCCGGTGCCGGAGTCGGGGCCGAGGTTGCCGAAGACCATGGAGCAGATGTTGACGGCCGTGCCGAGGTCGCCGGGGATGCGCTCCTGGCGGCGGTAGAGCTTGGCGCGGTCGGTGTTCCATGACTCGAAGACCGACCGGATCGCGAGGTCCATCTGCTCGCGCGGGTCCTGCGGGAAGTCGCGGCCCGCCTCGCGGGAGACGATCTTCTTGAACTGCTTGACCAGCTTCTTCAGGTCGGCGGCGTCGAGGTCGGTGTCGACGGTGACCTTCTTGGCGGCCTTGGCCTCCTCGAGCGCCTCCTCGAAGAGGTCGCCGTCGACGCCCAGCACGGTCTTGCCGAACATCTGGATGAGGCGGCGGTACGAGTCCCACGCGAAGCGCTCGTCGCCGGCCTGCTGCGCGAGCCCGGCCACCGAGGCGTCGGAGAGGCCGATGTTGAGGACGGTGTCCATCATGCCCGGCATGGAGAACTTGGCGCCTGAACGTACGGATACGAGAAGGGGGTCGTCGGCCTGGCCGAGCTTCTTCCCCACCGTCTGCTCGAGGGCGTCGAGGTGGGAGCTGACCTCGTCACGCAGTGCCGCGGGCTCCTCGCCACTGTCGAGGTAGACCTTGCACGCCTCAGTGGTGATCGTGAAGCCCGGGGGGACGGGCAGCCCGAGATTGGTCATCTCGGCAAGGTTCGCGCCCTTGCCGCCGAGCAGGCCCTTGAGGTCCCTGTTGCCTTCGGTGAAGTCGTAGACGAACTTCTGATCTTTGTTTTCCGACACGGGTCTCGACTCCTCGAGGACTCGGTGGCTGCCCTGACGGCGAGGAACATACCCAGATCGAAGGCTTCTGGGTACGTCCACCTGGCGGTCATACGGCTGTAACCACTCCTCCGCCACCAGATCGAAAGTAAATGGCGATTAGATGGAGCTTCAGCGTGTTTTCAAGACTCGAAGCCATCGATACGCAAGGTGACAGCTGCCGCAGGTTTCAGCACCCACGGCGACGAGCCGCTCGACCGAATAAACCCAACAGGATGGCACTGCGTGCCACTCTTCCGAGAGGTGCAGTCGTCCCCATTTTGCTCATCTGAGCGCCACCCCTATCAAGGGTGGCGAGAATCACGCGACCAACGAGCTTCCTGTCCCATCATCCGGACCCGCGCAGTACGCCGCAACACACCGGCTCAGCACATCGAGATCCACGTCCCGTCCAGGCTCTTGTCGAAGACCCCGCGGCCTCCGGCAGGGACAGGGGGCGGCTTCGTCCGTACGGTGTCGGCGGCCGAGAGCGTGAACGAGGACGACAGGCAGGCCGACGCGACCCTCGACACCGAGGGTGGCACTCAGGGCCACCTGATCCGCGTCTTCCGCGGGTGCCGACTGCATCAGATGAGCGGGCTACAAGGGTGGCCCCGGCCGCTTGCCCGGGGCTCCGCCCCGGACCTCGAACGCCGGACGGGGCTTTAAATCAAGCCCGCGGGGGTCCCCCGGACGAAGTCTGGGGGAGTTTGAGGACGAACCGGCCCACCGGGCGGACCCGGTCCACACGTCAGCCGCCCGACGTGTCCAGTTCCGCCTCCGCGCTCACGCCCGCGCAGTCGTACGGGTCCTTCAGCCAGCCGTCCGGCAGGACCACCCGGTTGTTCCCCGACGTACGCCCCCGCGGCCCGTCCGCGCCCGCCGGCCACGGCTGGTCGAGGTCCAACTCGCCCAGAAGAGCGTCCAGTTCCGCCAGCGACGACGTGATCGCCAGCTTCTTGCGCATCTGAGAGCCCACCGAGAAGCCCTTCAGATACCAGGCCACATGCTTGCGGAAGTCGATCACGCCGCGCGCCTCGTCGCCGATCCACTCCCCCAGCAGCTCCGCATGCCGCCGCATGACGGCCGCGACCTCCTTGAGCGTCGGCGTCGCATAGGCGTCACTGCCCTCGAACGCCGCCACCAGATCGCCGAACAGCCACGGCCGCCCCAGGCACCCGCGCCCCACAACCACCCCGTCGCACCCCGTCTCGCGCACCATCCGCAGCGCGTCGTCCGCCGACCAGATGTCGCCGTTGCCGAGCACCGGGATCTCCGGAACGTGCTCCTTCAGCCGCGCGATCGCGTCCCAGTCCGCCGTGCCGCCGTAGTGCTGCGCCGCCGTACGCCCATGCAGCGCAATTGCCGTCACACCCTCCTCGACCGCGATCCGGCCCGCGTCGAGATAGGTGATGTGGTCGTCGTCGATGCCCTTGCGCATCTTCATCGTCACCGGCAGATCCCCCGCGCCCGTGACCGCCTCGTTCAGGATCGCGCGCAGCAGCGGCCGCTTGTACGGCAGGGCCGAGCCGCCGCCCTTGCGCGTCACCTTGGGGACCGGGCAGCCGAAGTTCAGGTCGATGTGGTCGGCCAGATTCTCTTCCACGATCATGCGGACGGCCTTGCCCACGGTCGCCGGATCCACTCCGTACAGCTGGATGGACCGGGGCGTCTCGGTCGCGTCGAAGTGGATGAGCTGCATGGTCTTCTCATTGCGCTCGACCAGCGCCCTCGTCGTGATCATCTCGCTGACGAACAGCCCCTTGCCGCCGGAAAACTCACGGCAGAGGGTGCGGAAGGGCGCGTTCGTGATGCCGGCCATGGGCGCGAGCACCACCGGGGGCTGCACGGCGTGCGGGCCGATCTTGAGCATCGAGGACGGGGCGAGCGGGGTCATTCGCCTATTGTCGCGCACTGCCGGAGGCGTTGGTCAGCCGTACTATCCGCGTATGCCCGAGCTCACACACCGGCGGCAACTGCTCATCCTGGCGATCTGCTGTATGAGCCTGCTGATCGTCAGTCTCGACAACACCGTCCTCAATGTCGCCCTGCCCTCCATGCGCAAGGAGCTGGACGCCTCCGTCTCCGGCATGCAGTGGACGCTCGACGCATACACCCTGGTCCTGGCCTCGCTGCTGATGCTCGCCGGCTCCACCGCCGACCGGATCGGCCGGCGCAGGGTATTCCAGGCCGGACTCGCGCTGTTCACCATCGGCTCGCTGCTCTGCTCCCTCGCCCCCAACCTCGAATCGCTCGTCGCCTTCCGGATGGTGCAGGCAGTCGGCGGCTCCATGCTCAACCCGGTCGCGATGTCGATCATCGCCAACACCTTCACCGACCCGCGCGAGCGCGCTCGCGCCATCGGTGTGTGGGGCGGTGTCGTCGGTATCTCCATGGCCGCGGGGCCCCTCGTCGGCGGAGTTCTTGTGGACACCATCGGCTGGCGCTCGATCTTCTGGCTCAATCTGCCCATCGGCCTCGCTGCAGCGCTGCTGACCTGGCGCTACGTCCCCGAGTCCCGCGCTCCGAAAGCGCGCCGCCCCGACCCCGTCGGGCAGCTGCTGGTCATCGCGCTCCTCGGCTCGCTCACGTACGCGATCATCGAGGCGCCGTCGGCCGGCTGGACCTCGCCCCTCATCCTGGGCTTCAGCGCGCTCGCGGCCCTCTCGCTCGCAGGACTGCTGCTGTACGAGCCGAGGCGCGCCGAACCGCTGATCGATCTGCGCTTCTTCCGCAGCGCGCCGTTCAGCGGGGCCACCGTCATCGCGGTCTGCGCCTTCGCCTCGCTCGGCGGGTTCCTCTTCCTCAACACGCTCTATCTGCAGGACGTCCGCGGCCTGTCCGCCCTGGACGCAGGGCTCTACATGCTGCCGATGGCCGCCATGACCCTCGTCTGCGCACCCCTGGCAGGGCGGCTCGTCGGCAGCCGCGGCCCCCGTCTCCCCCTGCTGATCGCAGGCATCGCCATGGCCGCGACCGGCGTGCTGTTCGCCGCCTATGAGGCCGAGACCTCCGATGCGCTGCTCTTCGCCGGATACGTCCTGTTCGGCCTCGGCTTCGGCATGGTGAACACGCCGATCACCAACACCGCCGTCTCCGGCATGCCCCGCGCCCAGGCCGGGGTCGCTGCCGCCGTCGCCTCCACCAGCCGGCAGATCGGGCAGACCCTCGGCGTCGCCGTCATCGGAGCCGTACTGGCCTCGGGGGTCTCGTCCACCTCGTACGCGCAAGGCTTCGTCGCCGCGAGCCGCCCCGCCTGGTGGGTCCTCGCCGGATGCGGCCTGTGCATCCTCGTGGTCGGCGCGCTGACCAGCGGCGCCTGGGCACAGGCGACGGCACGGCGCACAGCGGACCGCCTGGAAGTGCGGGACCTGGACCAGTCACCGTCCACAGCGGCGGCATAACCGGCACCGAGCCCGGCCCGACGTCGCCGATGCCGGCTCCGGGCGGAGGTTCACGGGCTGACGTCGGCGACCGCGAGCGCCTGAAGCTTCTCCAGGCCCTCGCGGGAGTCGTCGTCGAGAGGTACGTAACTGACCAGGCGGGGACCGGCGGTGGGCCCGAGCCAGAGGTTGTTGTGCTCGAGGTGCAGCAGGCCGACATGGGCGTTGCGGACGTACTTCGTCCTGCCGCTCTGGTCGACGACCTCATGGCGCGCCCACACCTCCCGGAACTCCGGCGAGACCGTCTCCAGCCGGCCGAGTAGCGCCTTCCAGGCGGGCTCCGCGAGATGCTCGGCCATTGAGGCGCGGAACCTCGCGGCCACGTTCCGGTGGACGTCCCTCAGATCGGCTGCCGCCGCCCGCCACTCGTCATTGGTGAAGGCCAGGATCATGCAGTTGCGGTCCTCGGGCGGCACAGCGTCGAGCTCGCAGAACAGCCGTCCGTAGGTGCGGTTGTAGGCGAGGATGTCGTACCGGCTGTTCTGGATGCACGCCGGGATCGGTTCGAGCTGCCTCAGCATCTGCCGCAGCGCCGGGGTCACGGACGGACAGGGCGTGCCGGGCGCCGGGTCGGCGGCGCCTGCCAGCGCGAAGAGATGGGTGCGCTCGCTCGGGTCGAGCAGCAGGGCGCGGGCGATGGCGTCGAGGACCTGCGGGGAGACCTGGATGTCCCTGGCCTGTTCCAGCCAGGTGTACCAGGTGACGCCGACGGCCGAGAGGTGGGCGACCTCCTCGCGGCGCAGACCGGGGGTGCGCCGGCGGCGGCCGCGCTCCAGGCCGACCTGCTCGGGAGTGATGCGCTCGCGACGGCTGCGGAGAAAACCCGCCAGCTCATGCCTTCGTACGTCGGGCTCCTGCACCATCGTCGTCATACTCCCAGGATGCCGAACGCCCCACACCGTTGCCAGGTACCGCTTGTACCAGGATAAAGAAACTCTGGTACCAGGCTGTGCGGTCGAGGATCGTCGAGGACGTGAGTGAGACAAGTGTCCTCCCCTCAGTCCCCGTCCGGGCCGCCGCCGGCCCGAGCAGACCGGCCCTCGGCCCGCTCGGGCTGTTCACCCTGCTGCTCGGCGCGGCACTTCCGCTGATCGACTTCTTCATCGTCAATGTCGCCCTGCCGACCATCGACCACGAGCTGGCAGCGGGCCCCGCGCTCCTCGAACTGGTCGTCGCCGGCTACGGGCTCTCGTACGCCGTGCTGCTCGTCCTCGGCGGCCGGCTCGGGGACATGTACGGCCGCCGCCGGCTCTTCCTGGTCGGCATGGCTGCCTTCGGGCTGACCTCCCTCGCCTGCGGACTCGCGCCGGACGCCTGGACGCTGGTCGGGGCGCGGGTGGCGCAGGGCGCGGCGGCCGCGCTGATGCTGCCGCAGGTGCTGGCCACCATCCAGGCGGCGACGGCCGGACCGCGCAGGGCCAGGGCGATGGGCCTGTACGGGGCGACCGCCGGGCTCTCCATGGTCGCCGGGCAGATCCTGGGCGGCGTGCTGGTGGCTGCCGACATCGGGGGCACCGGCTGGCGGGCGATCTTCCTGGTGAACGTGCCGGTGGCGCTGCTCGGCCTGGTGCTCGCGGCCCGCTCGGTCCCGCGGACGCGCGCGGAGCGGCCGGCCCCGGTCGACGTACCCGGCACTGTGCTGCTCGCCGTGGCCCTGCTGACGCTGCTGGCGCCGCTGACGGAGGGACGGGCCGCGGGCTGGCCGCCGTGGACCTGGGTCGCGTCGGCGGTCTTCCCCGTCGCCGCCGTCGCCTTCTACCGGGTGGAGCGGCGGGCGGACCGGCAGGGGCGCACACCGCTGGTGCCGCCGAGCCTGTTCGCGCTGGTCTCGCTGCGGCGCGGGCTCGCGCTGGTGCTGCCGTTCTCGATCGGCTTCGGCGGCTTCATGTTCGTGATCGCGGTGGCGCTGCAGCAGGGACTCGGGATGGGGGCTGTGGCCTCCGGCATGACGCTGGTGCCGATGGCGCTGGCGTTCTTCGTGGCGTCGCTGGCCGGGCCGCGCCTGGTCGTGCGGTACGGGACCCGGATCGTGACGGTGGGCGGAGTGCTGCAGGGCCTGGGCATCGCACTGCTGACGCTGGCCGTCTGGAGCGGCTGGCCGGACCTGGGCTTCGTGGAACTGCTGCCGGGCGTCGCACTCGCCGGGTTCGGCCAGGGGCTCCAACTGCCCGTCATCTTCCGCATCGTGCTCTCCGAAGTGCCCACGGAGCGGGCCGGCCTGGGCAGCGGGGTGATGGTGACGACGCAGCAGTCCGCGCTGGCGCTGGGCGTGGCCACACTGGGTTCGCTGTTCCTGGCGCTGGCCGCAGCGGCGGGGATGCGCCAGGCGCTGACCGTCACGCTGCTGGTGCAGCTGGCGATGATCGCGCTGACGGTGCTGCTGAGCCTGCGCCTGCCGCGCACGGTGGACTGAACGGTGGACTGAACAGCACCCGGGCACGGCCGTGGGCCCGGACCGCATCGCGCGGTCCGGGCCCACGGTCTTGATCAGGCCTGGTCTTCCTGCGGGGCATCCGGCGAGCTGTCGCCGCCCTGGGCGCGCTCGCGCATCTTGCGCAGCAGCTCCTGCTTCTGGTCGGCGGCCGCCTTGCGAGCGGCGTTGCGCTCGGGACCGTTGCCCTGCTGGTCGGCTCGGGACAGCTTCTTTCGCTGTCCGCCCACGCCGAGGAGGTTGTTACGGCTCTTGGCCACGGGGTTCTCCCATCGTGGTGAGAAGTGACTCGGGAATCGTCAGACGGGGGCGGGAGTGAACCGCCGCCCTCTCACTCGTAGATCTGGAAGAACGAAGACATGCAGGTGACGGTACCCCGCCGGGAGGGCCTCGCGATACCAGATTTCGGGCGGGGCCCGTGGGCTGACAGGTGACGGGCGTCGACGACGAACAACGGATGACGGATGGCACATGACGACTGACAGATATTGAAATCTGTCAGTCGTCATGCCATGGTTGATATGCGTCATCTCACCGACCTCCCACAGGAGCCCCCTCATGACCTCCACCCCGCACCCCCTCCGCCCCCTCGGATCCACCGGCCCCCAGGTCTCCCCACTCGGTCTCGGCTGCATGGGCATGTCCGCGCTGTACGGCGAGACCGACCGCGCCGAGTCCATCGCCACCATCCACGCCGCTCTCGACGCGGGCATCACGCTTCTCGACACCGGCGACTTCTACGGCATGGGGCACAACGAGCTGCTGATCAACGAGGCGCTGCGCACCGCCCCCGCGGCCCTGCGCGAACAGGCGCTCACCAGCGTCAAGTTCGGCGCCCTGCGCGACCCGGACGGCCGCTGGGCCGGTTATGACGGCCGGCCCGCCGCGGTCAAGAACTTCGCCGCGTACTCCCTCCAGCGGCTCGGCACCGACCACATCGACATCTACCGCATTGCCCGCGTCGACCCCGACATCCCGATCGAGGAGACGGTCGGCGCGATCACCGAGCTGGTGGAGGCCGGTCATGTCCGCCACATCGGTCTCTCCGAGGCCGGTGCGGAGACGATCCGCCGGGCCGCGGCCGTGGCCCCTATCGCGGACCTGCAGATCGAGTACTCCCTGATCTCGCGCGGCATCGAGGAGCAGATCCTGCCGACCACGCGCGAGCTGGGCATCGGCATCACGGCATACGGCGTGCTGTCCCGCGGTCTGATCAGCGGCCACTTCACCCGCGACCGCGAGTTCGCGCCCAACGACTTCCGCGGTATGAGCCCGCGCTTCCAGGGCGAGAACCTCCAGCACAATCTGGATCTGGTCGACCAGCTGCGCAAGATCTCCGAGCAGAAGGGCGTCAGCGTCGCGCAGACCGCGATCGCCTGGGTGCTCTCCCGCGGCGAGGACATCGTGCCGCTCGTCGGGGCCCGTCGCCGGGACCGGCTCACCGAGGCCCTGGGCGCGCTCGACGTCACCCTGGACGCCTACGACGTCGCCGCGATCGAGCGGGCCGTCCCGGTGGGCTCGGCCGCGGGCGACCGCTACCCGTCGGCGCAGATGGCCCACCTGGACAGCGAGCACTGACGGGCCGGTACCGTCTGGTTTCCGTCCAGCGAAAGGCAGCACAGACGCGATGACGCCCGAAGCACTGACCCCCGAGCGGATCCTCGAGGCGACCGAGGATGTTCTGCGCCGCTACGGCCCGGCGAAAGCCACGGTCGTGGATGTGGCCCGCGCGCTCGGCGTCAGCCATGGCAGCGTCTACCGCCACTTCCGTACGAAGGCGGCGCTGCGCGAGGCGGTGACCAGCCGCTGGCTGGAGCGGACCGTGGTGGAGCTGGCGAAGATCACCAATGGCACGGAGCACCCGGCCCCGGTGAGGCTGCGCTTCTGGCTGACGACGCTGTTCGAGGCGAAGCGGCACAAGGCCGGTGACGATCCGGAGCTGTTCGCGACGTACAGCGTGCTGATCGGGGAGAACAGCGGCGTCGTGCAGGAGCACATCCGCGAGCTGGTGGAACAGCTGCGGGAGATCATCGAAGAGGGCGTACGCGCCGAGCAGTTCGCGTTCACGGAGCCGAGCGTGGCGGCGCAGGCGGTGTTCGACGCCACAGCCCGTTTCCATGATCCGGCGTATGCGCCGGAGTGGCAGAAGCCCACGATCGACGGCGAGTTCGCGGCGGTTGCCGATCTGGTGCTGCGCGGCCTGAGCGCCTGAAGCCAGGCGCCCGGGCCAGAGCGTTCAGCTCCCCGCGCCCGGGTCGACCGTCGCCTGGTGTGCCTCGACGAGGTGTTCCTCGGCCTTGAGCCAGGGCAGGAACTGAGCCCCCTTGCGCCAGCCGCAGGTGTCGCAGGTCAGCGTCCGCTGCATGCCCGACTTCTGTACGTGCACGACGTGTTCGCGGCCGTGCTGATCCCATCTGCTGACCTTGCTGGTGGTCATGGACGGCATCGTGTCCTCCTGGTGACGACTGCGCCCAGTGTGCAGCAGGGACAACATCAACAGCAGGCGCTTGTCGCGCTGTTGCCGCATGCGTAGCTCAGCGGGCGTTCAACGGACGCTCAGGCGCTACCTTCCGGGAGCCGTGGGCGGCATGGAAAGGCCGGCCGGGCGGTGGCCCGGCCGGGCTGTCGGTCCTCCGAGACCTCCGCAGACCACCGCAGAACAACGCCGACCAACGCCGTGGTCCGCGGGC
>NZ_JBSFMS010000059.1:0-38178 GCF_053599675.1 Streptomyces sp. NPDC000880
TCCACGGCGGCTGTTCACCCCTTCTCATGTGCAGGCTAACAACCCATCAGACACCAACATTCCAAGGTGAGTTGCAGCATTCTGTTAGGAGTTCTAAGAGACCTTGCCGGTCAAGGCGTTCGAGCTGGTGCGTTTTGCTGGGATCGGCGAAACCCCACGTGCGGACCTGAACTCCCGTCCGATCCAGGCCCTTACGGCGTTGACGTGCTGCTGATGCGGCCGGTCGCAATGTTCTACGCCTTGTCACCCCCGCCCCGCAGGGATGACAGGACCAGGCGCCCATACCGTGTGGTGAGGGCCCCGGCCGTGGCGGCGACCGACAGTGTGAGCGAGATGAGCAGGTGTGCCACAGAGTGGTCATCGAGGACTTGCAGGATGCTGAGGGCCGTGCCGAGTGGCAGGCCGAGAATGGTGAGGACTCCCAGGGTCCCGCTGATCTGCTGGCTTTCCTGGGTCTGTACGAGCCTGCTGTAGTCGGCTGCTTCAGCGAGGATTTCGTCGAAGCGTGCGGGTAGCCGGTGCTGGTTCTGGAAGGCGAGCAGCAGATCGTTCGCTGCGCCGTGTGCCGTGAGGTGCTGTCGCCAGTAGGTGCTGCGAAAGACAGCGATATTCCTCTCCAGCGTGGCGACCCGGTGTGCCAACTGTGACGAGTTGAATACCTCGGAGAGTTCGTCGGTGAGCTCGTCGATGTGATCGCGCTGGAGCGAGCCGAGGAGCAGGGCGTCGAGATAGACGGTACGGGAGTGCAGCGCCCCGAATTCGAAGAAGTCGCCCGCGCCGGCGTCGGTCCGGTGACCGAGGAAGGCGGCCCCTTGCCGTAGCACCAGGGCGCTCCAGTCCGCCGAGATTCTTACGGTGTCCTTGAGCTGTTCGCCAGCGGTCTCCGGAGGCAGGGGGAAGTCCTCCGGCGTGGAGCGTGAGGCCAGTTGCCACAGCCAGCGGTCCGCGGTGGCGGGCAGTGCCCCTTCGGGGCCGGAGCGGAGGGCGGGGGACTGCTGCGACGTAGGGGTCATGAAGGCGATGGTGTAAGGCCGGGCTATGGCGAACGGTGCGTCGGGGTCACGGACGTCGGCTATGCCGGCGAGAAGCCCAGCCGGGTCGAAGGGCCCAGTGAGCGGCTCGTCGGCGGGATTCGGCCGCCGTCCGGCCAGGGCACGCAGTACGGGTAGTAGCGGTCTTTGCGCACTCAAGTGCAAGACAGCGAGGGCGTGTTCGGGTTTGCGAGCGGTGGCCGCTCGGAGAAGTTCCATACCCAGCAGGTGCAGCCCGTCGTGCTTGATGTCCAGCGGCAGGTGCCAGCGACGCGGCCGTCCGGGCGCCCCGTAGAGTGCGCGGGCGGAGGCAGGGGCGAAGTAGGTGGATCGAGTCTGCGCGTCGGTGCGGCGGTTGCCTAGCTCGAATGGGAAAGGACCTTCGGACCAGTTGGGGACGCGTAGCAGCCGCACGGGCAGGACGACGGTCAGCTCCTGGCGTGCCCCTGTGACGTTCTCGAGCAGCGGAACTCCATAGGTGGTCACCGGTAGTACTCGGCTGGGTCGGGCTGGTCGAGGCGTATGACGAACTCCGCCCGGTCGGGGCTTTCGGCGCTGACATGAAAGCGGACGCGTTCGCCTGTGCGGATGGTCCGGAATCCCTCGGTCACGATCTGCCGGTAATCGAAGCTGTAGTACCGCTCGTCCTCGTCGTCCCGGACGACATAGGAGCCGAGCGCACCGCTCAGCCCGCCGCCATTCGGACGTCTGTCCACAATGGTTCCGTGACGCGGCCCGGCGCCGCTCATGCTGTCGTCTCCTCTGTCCAGGACGTGTCGATGTCTTGCACACACCGGAAGCCGACGGCGTTGCTTCCGCCGCGCTTGCGGTAGATGCCTTTGCTGCTGGTCTGCACTGCACGCATCGGGTTGTCGTAGCTGCCACCGCAGATGACGGCCTCGCCGGGGTCGTCCAGGCTGGTGGAGGTCCATTCCCAGCAGTTGCCCACCATGTCGAGGACGCCGAACGGGGAGCGGTTGCCCGGCCGTTCGTCGACGGGTGTCGCCCCGGCCCGCCGAACGGCGTCGCCTGCGAAGTCCTGGTACCACGCCTGATACGTCACGACGGGCCGTCCGACCCATGTGTCGGCGCAGTTGATACGGGTGCTGTCGGGTGCGTCGCCCCAGGGGAAAAGGCGCCCGTCGGTGCCACGCGCGGCGGCTTCCCATTCGAGGGAGGTCGGCAGGCGCTTGCCTTCGAACGCGGCGAAGGCGTATGCGCTCCACCAGTTAACGCAGATGGCGGGGTAGGCGTCGTAGCGCGGGTTCTCGTAGTAGTCGGGCCGTCGCAGTCGGTCGGTCCAGGGGCGGTGTGTGACGTCGGCCGGCTGGTCGGGGTGGTCCCATTGCGAGGTGCCGTCCGCGTCGAGGGCGTCGAGGAAGCGGCGGTAGCGTGCGACGGTCACGGCATGGCGGTCGAAGCGTACGGGACGCTCGACTCGGAGGATCAGCAGCCGTTCGGCCGGACCGACCAGGTACGCCCCGGATGGCAGCACGCAGTCGTCTCTCTCCAGGCTGCCGGGCATATCGGCGAGGAATGCGCGCACCTGCTCGGTGAGGAAGGCACCGCCGGGAAAGTCCGCTACCAGGTCGCGGTTCGCCGGCTTGGCCAGAAACCTGGCAGCCAGTAGTTCCTGGTACGCCGTGTGCACGAAGGCGACGTGATCGGGCCCGGCGTGGCGCAGCAGCGGAGCGAGGACACAGGCGTCGAGATCGAGGCGTCCGTCCGTGAAGGCGTTGGCCCCCAACTTCCGGTGTATGTCGAGGAGGGAGAACACGGTGCGGTCGGTGAGGAAAGCATGTCCGAACGCGGCGGGCAGCTGCTGCTCCAGATTGGGCTGCCCGCGCTCGCCCAGCGTCCGCGTGATGTGAACGCCCAGAATGTCCGCGAGCGGCTTCCTCGCAGGAAGGTCCAGCGCTGTGGTGAGGCGCTTCTCAAGAGGAGTTGCCTCGGATTCGGCCAGGCGCACGACATGGAAGTGCGGCACGCGGGACGGGTCGAGGCCGTTCGCATACATCTGCTCGACCAGCTGCTCGGAGCGGCCCGCACCGTTGTCCAGCAGCTGACGTACCTGCGGCGAGTCCGCGAGGAAGGACACCCGTGAACTCATGACCACTGCTGATTCGGCGGACAGGACGGCCGCGAGATCGGTGAAGAGCCGCAGGAAACCGGCAGGGCTTGGTTCCTCGACGCCTTCGTCGACGGCATCGAGCACGCACAGCGCGGTCCCGGAGCGGATGAGGTAGAGGAAGAGTTCGTAGGCGCGCGAGCGGTCCGACGTCATGGCCGGCGCGAGGAGGCGGGCAGCGTATTCGGAGAACGGTTCGTCCTTCGGTTTGAGACCGAGGTCGAAGTAGAAGCGGAAGTGGCGGATCTCAGAGTTGACGGCCAGCGAGCGCAGGAGCGTGCTCTTGCCGCTCCCCGGACGACCGGTGACCAGGACGTTCGCACTGCCGCGCGCCAGGTGCGCCAGGAGCTCCGCCGCATCGCCGGACTGCTCCATCGTCGACTCGCCACTGCGAGGGTCGGTGGTCAGCGCCGCAGCGGCGACAGCGGCCCGCGGCTCCGCCGGGTTGTCGGCGGAGGTGAGATCGGCGAGGTGGGTGTCGAGATTGACGATGGTGTCGACGAAGCCGTCGTAACGCACGATCCGGAAGTCCAGACCCAGCATCTGATGGAGGGCGCCGGGCGCCGCACCACCGTCGTCGTCCAGGACGACGAAGCGGGTAAGTTTGGGCAGCCGGGTGCGTAATAGCTCTCCACCGGTGGAGGCAAGGACGGTATTCAGGTCGTCGGCATCGCGGGAGAGCATCAGCTCCACGTACTCCAGCCGCATCCCCGACTCGCGGCAGAACAGCTGGTACACGGTGTCCGGGCTGAGAACGAACCGCTTGGCCTGCCGGTATCCAAGGGTGACGTACAGCCCGGCAAGGAACTCGCAGCGGCGTGCTACCTCGGGCGCCATGTCGGGCTCACCGCCGAGAAGGGCGGCACTCCCGGTGTCGGTGAACCAGACCAGCACGTCGACGAGCCTGCGGACCGCCAGTAGCCCGTCCTCGTCACTTATGTCGTACCCGTCGTGTGTGGACCGGTTGCGGAGCCGTCGAATGTCGTCGAGCGCATCCAGAACCGTGCTGCTGCGAATGTACGGACGGCAGCGCTTGACCAGGTCGTTCAGGGCCTTCGTCGAAGGGTCGCCCTCGACGTCGTGGTGGCGCCACAACTCCTTGAGGAGCTTCTCGGTCAGTTTGCCGACGAGGGCGACTGCGTTCTCGGGATAGCCGTCGTTGAGGGACCGTAACGGCCGTTCCAGATCGAGTCCCAGTCGATCGGCGATCCGCGAGTGGTCGTCGAGTTCACTCCGCAGACGCCGCAGCCGTTCGTCGACCATCGTACTCACCCGGACTCCCCACGCCGCCGGCCGAGGACGAACGCGAACCGGTCGGGAAACACCAGCACGGGCTCCGGATGAGCGACTCGCATCTCTTCGATGCCCTTCTCGATCTCGTTGTCGCTGAAGGTGGAGAGCAGGGACATGTAGCGGGCGCGCACCATGCCGAGGTACTTGTCCCGGTCGATGCGCAGCTCATGCCCGACGTAGCTGAGACCGGCTTCCAGCCCAGCAGCTCGCAAGTGCCCCTCGACAACGGCTGGGTCCGGCTGCAGCTCCTCGAAGCGCGCGAGGGCCGCTTTGAACAGCGGGTATTGGATACTGGCCGGGAGCATCACCACCAACAGCCGACCTCCGGGCGCCAGCCGATCGGCCAGGCCGCGAAGCGTGTGCGCCGGATCGGCCACGTGGTGCACCGACTCCTTCAGCCACATCGCATCGAGCTGTTCGTATGGCAGACGGGTACGCCTTTCGGCGATGTCCTCGGCGGAAGCAACGATCGGTGTCAGATCGGCCCGAGGCGGCGTCCCGAGCTGGCGGAGCATCGCCTCGGAAGGATCGACGCACAGAATGGGATGGCGAGGCTGGAGCTGCTTGGCCACTTCCCTGGCGAACAGGCCAGTCCCGGAGCCGATGTCGGCGATCCGGTCCGTGGGACCGAGCCGTAACACTTCGGCGATCCGTTCGGACATCCAGTGAACGTAGTCCGAACCGTAGATCCAGTGCTCGTCGTACTCGGCTGCCAACTCCTCGTAGTGCCCTCGCACGTCGCGCCGCTCCACGATCCCCCTCGTGCCCCTCGTGTGTCGCCGGTTGTGCCGCACAGGGCAGGTTATCGCGGGGTGCTTGCGCGGCAACAGTCGGTAATTCGACGGTTGTTGGACGTTGGCCGACTCGTCTCGGGCACATGTGAACACGTGAACGTGGAACGAGGACCTACACCCCTTGTGGAGATACTTTCTTGTTTGCCAGATTCACGGCGATTCACACCCTAATGTGACGTCATGTAAGCACCAGGGGTGGTACAGACGCACTCGCGAAGAGCCAAGGCGCTGGAGCCGTGAGATGTAACGGTGGAGGTCGTCGGAATCCCGGACGTAGCGCCTGCGGCCGATGCGCAGCCGGGATTCCGCCCGGCCGCGTAGGCCATGGAAGGCAGAGTGGCCGAGCGCCGCTCGCTGGGGCGGCGTCAGCCCCAGGCCATTTGCCCGCTCGGGGCCTGGCGGCGCGGCGCCGATACGACGGCCTCGGTGTGGGTAATGCGATGCGTGAGGGCGGTGTTGCGGCGCTGGGTGCGGTTGTTGGCGACGGCCCGTTCGACAGCCTCGGTCTGGCCGATGAGCATGACGCCGTGGCGGGCGCGGGTGACGGCGGTGTAGAGCAGGTTGCGCTGGAGGAGCATCCCCGCTGCGCTGATCATGGGGATGATGACGTACGGGTACTCGCTGCCCTGGGAGCGGTGGACGGTCAGGGCGTAGGCGTGGAGCAGTTCGTCGAGGTCGGTGAAGGGGTAGGAGGCCCTCTCGCCGTCGTGGAAGGTGACGGTGAGCTGGTGGGCTTCGGGGTCGACGGCAGTGATGGTGCCGCTGCTGCCGTTGAAGACGCCTGTTTCGCCGCGGTGGGGGTTGTTGCGGATCTGCTGGACGCGGTCGCCGAGCCGGAAGACGCATCCGCCGTGGTAGTGCTGGGGTTTGTCGTCGGCGGGCGGGTTGAGGCGCTGCTGGAGGCGCAGGTTGAAGTCGGTCATACCGGCGATGTTCTTCTTGCCGGGGCACAGGACTTGGATGTCCTCCGGGCGGGCCCCGAAGTGCTTCGGCATCCGGTCGCAGGCCAGGTCCACCACGCGCTGGGCGATATCCTCGGCGACCGGGACGGGCCGGTTCCAGAACGCCGTGGGATCGCTTTGCGGGAGTTCGCCGCGCAGGATGCGGTGAGCGTTGAGCACGATCGCGGCGCTGTCGTCGTGCTGGCGGAAGACTCTGGTGAGCCGGGTGCGCGGGATGTCCTGGACGTCGAGCAGGTCGCGCAGGACGCGGCCGGGGCCGACGCTGGGCAGCTGGTCGATGTCGCCGACGAGGAGCAGGTGGCAGCCGTTGCGGACGGCAGCGAACAGTTTGCGGGCCAGGGTGAGGTCGAGCATGGAGGCCTCGTCGACGACCACCAGGTCGGCCGTTTCCAGCGCGCCGGCGTGGTCGAAGAGGGAGTCGCCGTCGGGCGGGCGGATCAGCCGGTGCACGGTCATCGCCGCCTGGCCGCAGGTCTCTTCCAGGCGTTTGGCGGCCTTCCCGGTCGGGGCGGCCAGGGCGACGACCGCGCCGGCCTCGTCGGCGACCTCCACCAGGGTGCGCAAGGTGTGGGTCTTGCCGCAGCCCGGGCCGCCGGTCAGGACGGAGATGGGCCGGATCAGTGCGGTGTGGATCGCCTGGTGCTGCTCGTCGGTCAGCCCGGCCGTCTCCGCCATGGTGAGCGCGGTCAACTGCTCGGTCCAGTCGGTGAGTTCGGCCAGTGCGGGTGTGGAGCCGAGCAGGCGTCGTACGTGCCGGGCGAGCTGGGTCTCATCGTGATGCCAGCGCGTCAGCAGGGCGATCTCGGTGTCTGCCACTGCGTCGGTGCCGTCCAGCACGGGCAGCGGTAGCGTCTCGGTGACTACCTCGCCCTGCCCGCGTACGGTCTCCAGGGCGTGGCGCAGGACCGTGTCGTCAAGGATCTCCGCGGTGGCCGGGTCGTCGTCGGTCAGCAGGTGGCGGGTGCGGGTGAGCAGGACGCGTGCGGGTAGGTGGCAGTGGCCCTGGCCGCCGGCCTGGTCGAGTTCGTGGAGCAGCGCTGCCTGGAGGCGTTCGTCACTGTGTTTGGGTACGCCCACGGCGAGCGCGATCCTGTCGGCGTTGTGGAAGCCGACGCCGTGTACGTCCCGGCACAGCCGGTAGGGAGTGCGGCGGACGATGTCGAACGGGTCGTCGTCGGTGTCGGCGTAGGTGGTGTAGATCTTCACGGCCAGTCCTGGGGTGATCCCCAGTTGCTGCAGGAACACCATGATCTCGGCGATGGCCTTCTGCTCCAGCCAGGCCGCCGTGATCCGGCCGAGCCGGATCGTGCCGATGTTGTGCACCTCCAGCAGCCGCTGCGGCTCGCTGTCGATGATCTTCAGGGTCTGCTCGCCGAAGGCGTCCACGATGGCGGAGGCGAGGACCGGCCCGATGCCGCGGATCATGCCGGAGGCGAGGTAGAGGCGGATCGCCCGTTCGCCGGCGGGCATGGTGCGCTCGCAATGCTCGACCTTGAACTGGCGTCCGTGACGCGGGTGCTGGGTCCACGAGCCGCGCAGACGCAGGCTCTCGCCGGGCTTCGCCCCGAAGAGCGCCTTGCCGAGCGCTGTGATGCTCTCCTCGTCGCCGCTCGTGGCGGTCAGTCGGAGGATGGTGCGCTCGTCGTAGCTGATGTGCAGCAGGTGATCGACGACACCCTCAATCAGCTCGGGGGCGTCTGGGGGCACTTGACGGGTCACGCGGTCTGTCTCCCAGCGGCAGGCATACGTCTTACGGCGTCCGATCGGACCAGGTCACGGCACGCCGAGATCAGCATGAGGTCCAGGGCCTTGCTTGTCGCTCGGTCGAAGGATTCTCCTCACCGAAACGAGCGACCGAAGGCAATGAGACTCCCCTCCTGCGGCTCACGCCCACTCCTATGGGTCATGGAACGGGCTGAACGGTAAGCGCGGAGATCGTTCTTGGGGGGATACGCGCCCGGTGGCACCTGAGCCTGTCGCCGTTGGCATTGATTGGCACCACATATTTTTACCAAGGGGTTCTTGCCGTACCGAGCCACCCACTGCGTACATGCGCCGTAGACTGCTCGTCGAGCCGCTCGGCCAGGCGGAAGCCCCGCTGGTCTGCGCCGCTTCGTGCCTGGGAGGCGAGAAGCAGCCGGTCACCGGCCATCAGCGGTCAGCATCTGATTCGCCGGGGGATAGCGAGAGCGCCGATGGAGCCACTGGACTACGAACGCGATCCCCAGGTACGCGGGCCGTTCGAAACACTGGCCCTGCTGGGTGAAGGCGGCATGGGCCGCGCGTATCTGGCCCGGCGCCTGCCCCTGGACGGATGGGACCGTTCCTGGGAGACCGCGTACCGGATGGCCGACGCGGATTCGGCGGCCGTCGGCGAGGACGCGCTCGCCGTACTCAAGACGATCAGGCCCCAGCTTCTCGCCGGTCTCGACGCGGAAAAGGCCCGGGCACGTTTCGTCGCCGAGGTCGACGCGATTCGTACCGTGGTCGGCCCCAGGATTCCGGCGTTCCTCGGTGCCTCTCCGGAGTCTTCCGAACCATGGCTCGCGATGGAGTACGTTCCCGGTCCTTCCCTCCACACCCAGGTCAAGCATGGTGGCCTCATCACGGCGGTCGGGCCCTGGCTCGCGCTCGCACTCGGCCTCGTGGAAGCCATCGAGTCCGTCCACGGCGCCGACCTCCTCCACCGTGATCTGAAGCCGGGGAACGTGGTGCTCGGCCCGAACGGTCCGGTAGTTCTCGACTTCGGCCTGGCGGTGCTCGCGGAGCGCCAGGACCTTGGCGATGCCCTGACGAAGACGGGCACGTCCCTCGGCACCCCTGCCTTCATGCCGTGGGAGCAGTACAAGGACGCCAAGCGGGTGAAGGCATCCGCCGATGTGTATGCGATCGGTTCCACCCTGTTCTTCACCGCAACCGGCAAGTCGCCCTACGACGGTCCGCCGATGCCGATTGCACCCGACTGGGAGGGTGTACCGCCAGAATTCCTCCCGCTCCTCGGCCGGCTCCTCGCCTCGGTAGAGAGTCAGCGTCCTACGCTCACCGACCTCCGCCACGAGCTCTCCGCTCTGCTGGCCCGGCACGGGCTGCCGTACGAGGAAGCGGCACAGCAGCTCGCGGAGATCGTGGCAAACGCGGGCCTGACACCGAAGCTTCTGGCTGGGGCACTCGCGGCCGGGCCGGACCCTGAGGTTCAGCAGCAGGCCCAGCGCGCGGTGAACCATGGCGCGCCACCGGATGCCCCCTGGATCGGCGACGACCTCTTCGACGAGCTGTCCCCGGATGCAGACGCGGACGAGCCCGGCGGCGGTGCTCACGCCGACGGCGACGACCCAGGCGCCCCGGCCCGGTACACCCCGACGGTTTCCGATCAGGACGAGCAGCTGACGGCCCCGCTTCCGTCGCCTGCCCCGACCAAGATGTTCACCACCGAATCAGCCGACTCCTCTGGTGGCAACGGCGGCCCTGGTGCTCCGCTCCACCCTCCGGCCTCACCGGCGGCGGAGGCCCGTCGGCGCCCGGTCACTCCTCGGCCGGTTCCGCGTCCGGCGCTGAAGGTGGCGGAACGCCTGCGTCAGCGTTACGCCCGGAGCGGCAGCTTGTGAGTCAGCACAGGTCCACGCCCGGGTCGCGCACTCCGGGGGAGACCAAGGTCCCACCCTCGCGGGACCTACAACCCGGATCGTGACGCCTGACATGCCCCGTCGCCCACGCTCGCTCTAGGCTTCGAACCCCACGGCCCGCAAAGGGCCCGGCCCATACGTCCCGTAGTGCTCCTCCGAAAGGGAAAGCGCCTCCATGCCCGACACCTCCGGCGGCCCTCCGCACCGTCCCGTCGCCCTCGCCGACGGACCCCCGCCCGCGGGGACGGTGATCGAGGTCCGTGACGAGGAGTGGTTGGTCCGCAACAGCCACGAGGTGCGGCCCGGGGAGCATCTGATCAAGGCAGTCGGTGCGTCGGAGCTGGTGCGCGGGCACGAGGCGGTGTTCCTCACCTCCCTGGACCGGCCCACCGTGCTGCGTCCCGAGGACACCGAGCTGGTCGCGGACCTCTCGCCGGGGTTCCGCCGCGGCCGTCTGCTCCTGGAGGCGGTACTGCGCAAGACGCCGCTGCCGCAGGGGGAACGCGGTCTGGCCCTGACCGACGGCTTCCTCCTCGACCGCATGGACTACCAGCTGCGCCCCGCGGCCAAGGCGCTTGCCAACCCACTGCGTCCGCGCCTGCTCATCGGCGATGTGGTCGGCCTCGGCAAGACCCTGGAGATCGGTGCCCTGCTCGGCGAACTGATCCGGCGCGGGCGCGGTGAGCGGATCATGGTGGTGACGCCGGCTGCCGTCCTGGAGCAGTTCCAGCACGAGATGTGGACCCGGTTCTCCATCCCTCTGGTGCGCCTGGACAGCGGAGGCATCGCCCGGATCGAACGCAAGGTCCCCGCGGGCCGCAACCCGTTCACCTACTACAAGCGCGTCATCGTCTCCATCGACATGCTGCGCAACCGGGGCCGCTACGAGTCTTGGCTCAAGGGGGTCCACTGGGACGCGGTCGTCATCGACGAGTCCCACAACCTGATCAACCAGGGCACCGACCGGCGCCGCGTCGCCGAGCTGCTCGCCCAGCAGACCGACGCGCTGATCCTGGCGAGCGCGACTCCGCACAACGGCGACATGCCCGCCTTCACCGGCTTGGTACGGCTCCTCGACCCGATGGCGGTCAAGGACCCGAAGAAGCCAAAGGCCGAGGAGCTGCGGCATGTGATGCTGCGCCGCACCAAGGCGAGCCAGGAGGTCAGGGAACAGCTCGCGGACCACTGGGCGCCGCGCGGGGACTCCTACCCGGTGCGCTGCCCGGCGAGTGAGCTGGAGGAACGGGTCTTCGCGGAGATCGCGAAGCACTGGCTCGGCAGCAAGCAGGCCACGCCGGGCGACGAAGCCCTTCTGCTGGACGGTGGCGGCAAGGGGGGAAAGAGCGGCAAGGGCTCGGACCACCTCTTTCCGTACGTGTTGCTGAAGTCGTTCCTTTCCTCGCACCGCGCGCTGTTCGCGACGGTCAAGAAGCGGCTCGCCGAGCGGGGAGCCCATCTGCCGAAGGGGCAGGACACGATCGACGGCCCGGACACCGGGGCCGAGGGCACGATCGGCGAAGTGTCCTCGCTGCTGCGCCTCGCCGACCGGGCCCGCGCGATCGAGCGGGCCACTCGGGCTGAACTGTCCACGGCCGCGGGCCCGACGACGTCCGCCAAGCTGTCCGGCCTTGTCGCGGAATTGCGGCGGATCGGTGTCGGCGCGGGCAGTACGAAGCGTGCGGTGGTGTTCTCCGAGCGGCACGAGACGCTGAAGTGGCTCGGCGCGGTGCTGCCTCCGCTGCTCGGCTGGAAGAGCGAGAAGGCCGGCGCCGCGGCGGTCCGGACGATGTACAGCGGGTCAGCCTCGGACACTCAGCAGCAGGAGCTCGTGGACGAGTTCGCTCGGGCCGGCACCGACGTGCGTGTGCTGCTGACCGGCGACGGGGCCTCCGAGGGCGTGAACCTCCACCGGCAGTGCCATCACCTGATCCACTGGGACCTTCCGTGGAGCCTGATCCGTGTCGAGCAGCGGAACGGCCGCATCGACCGCTACGGGCAGGTCCACTCGCCGGAGTTCCGGGCGACGCTGCTGACCACCTCCGTTCCCGGCGCGCTGGACGATACGACCGTCGCGGAGAAGGTCATGGCCCGCGAGCAGAAGGTGCACGAGATCCTCGGCGCGGTGGAGGCCGCCACCGTTGCGAACGACTGGGAGCTGGAGGAGAAGCGCCTGATGGAGGCGCTGTTCCAGGGCGAGGCCCCGGAGCGTGCGGTCGCCGCCCTGGAAACGGCCCCGGACGCCCTCGAAGCCGGCACGGCGGCGGACCGTCCGGTCGAGCAGCGCCTGTACGGCGAGTTCGGGACGGACGGTCCGGGGTACGACGCCGGCGCCGGGGACGGTGTCTTCAGTGAGCTCGACGACTACGACGACGGCTTCGACGACTTCGCGGCCGGTGACGACTTCGGCGATCTCCTTGACGGTCTCGGCTCCGAGCCGGTGGAACAGGCCGCGGACGAGGGAATCCAGGAGGACGACCGTCGGACGAGCGGTGCAGGGCAGGACGCCGACCACTCTCCGGCACGCGTTGCCGAGGACCGCGAGGTGGACGCCGGCCCCATTCCCCTCCATCACGAGCTGCGGTTCTTCCCCGACCGTTCCTCCTACGTGGAGGCTGGCCTGGCGGAACTGGCCGCCGTCGAGTCACTCCACCTGGAGTCCTCCGTTGAGGGTGACGATCTATCCTTCCGCACACCCGAGGACCTCGCCGACCGGCTCGACGTGCTGCCGCCCGGATACCTGCGCGAGCAGAACATCACCTCACGGATGAAGCTCACCTTCAACCGGGACAACGGTGCCGATGCGCTCAAGCGGGCCAGGGAGTCCAAGGGCTCACTGTCGCTGTGGCCGGACGTCCACTACGTGGGCGAGCTGCACCCGGTCATCGAGTGGATCACCGACAAGGTCCTGGTGCAGTTCGGCCGGCGCCAGGCACTGGTGCTGCAGGTGGACCGTCAGCAGGTACCGGAGCCGGTGTTCCTGATGCAAGGAGTGTGGTCCAACGCCGAGGGCTGTCCCACCGCCGTGGGCTGGCTCGCCGTGGACCGGCTCGCGGACGGTGCCACGCCGCGCGTCCGCCACCTCATCCGGGAGACGCTTACCAAGGAGCAGGCAGGCGACCCGGACCTGGTGTCGCTGGCCGAGCTCGGCATAGACCCGGGCAAGCCGATGGACGACCACTACGGCTTCAGCGATCCGGACGCACTCCAGCCGCTGGTCCCGGCTGCGGTTGAGGCGACCCGGCAGGCCATGGGATCGCTGCGGGCGGTCGCCGACGCCCGCGTGGACGCGCCGTTGCGGGAGTTCGAGGAGAAGGTCGAGTGCTGGCGGCAGGAGGAACTGCCCGGCATGCGCACCAAGGGCAAGGACCGTTCCTCGCAGGCCGATCTGTTGCGTGAGACCGCGGCCCGGCTGCGGACCACCGGCGACCCGATGATCCGGGTCCTGGCCGTACTGGAGCCCAGCACATGACCCGCAGGCCCGATCTCAGGACGACCCCCGTTTCCGCCCTGTGCCGGCAGCACAGCATCCATCGTGACGAACACCGGCAGGAGCAGCAGGCGTGACGTTCGACTCCCTGGTCAACGCAGGCCAGTACTTCCCCTCCTTCTACCTGGACGAAATCCTGCCGAAGGAGCTCAAAGACGGCCCGCTGAAGCGCTGGTCCGCCGCCGAGCGGCAGGGCGAGCACACCCCGCGGCAGGGGCTGCGCGACCTCAGCGGCCCTTACTTCGAGGTCCGCGCCCGGCTTGCCGAAGACGCGGAGAAGTACGCCGGGCAGACCGACGAACGGGCCGTCACGGCACAGCAGGCCGCTGCGGAGACCCTGGCCGCCGCCGACGCCGACAAGCTGCCGTCGTTCCTGCCGCTTCCCGGAACGGACCGCCCGGCCGAGGGTTCCGTTCCGCCGCAGACCCCGGAGGAGGAGTGGCGGGACGCTCTCGACACCTGGCACCGGCGCGTGCTCACGGCGCTCGGCTTCGACCACCGGCCCGGGCACCTGACGATGCCCGGCGTAACCGGACCGCTCGCCGTACCCGTGGCGCACAGTCAACCGGGCGTGGTGGTCCTTACCGGCGGCTTCGCGGACGACTTCGACCAGGCCACCGGCACGGGGCACGCCAATCGCCTCGCGGCCCCGGTCAAGGTCGGCCCGGCCAAGACCCTGCACACCGTCACCGACCTCGCCGCCTGGCTGCTGTCCTGCGACGACGCCCCGAAGTACGCCGTCCTGCTGTTCGGCGGCGTGATGGTGCTCGCCGCGCGAGATGACTTCGCCCGCGGCCGCCACCTCGCCGTCAACCTGGACACCGCGCTGCCCCGCAAGGGCGAGAAGTCGTCCACCGCCAGCGAGATCGACGTCACCGCCTGGCTGTTCGGCGCGCCCTCGCTGCGCCCACGCGAGGACGGCGACGACGACATGACCCGGCTGCTCGCACAGTCCAGGGATCACTCCGAGGGCGTCACCAAGGACCTGCGTTCTGGTCTGCAGGAAGCCGTCCAGCTCATCGCCAACGAAATCCTTGATCGGGCGCGTGCCCACCCTCTCAAGGTGCAGCCCCAGGACCTCCAGGAGTGGCTGCCCGACGTCCTGAAGGAGCGCGGAGACCTGCCCCGCGTCCTCACCTCCGAGGCGCTGCGCTATCTCTACCGCATCCTCTTCCTGCTCTACGCCGAGGCCCGCCCCGAGCTGGAGATTCTCCCGGTCAAGGGCGAGGAGTACGCCACCGGCTACAGCGTTGCCCGGCTCCGCGAACTCGCGGTGCGGGAGAAGGTGCCGACCAGCTCGCGCGACGGCTTCCACTTCCACGAATCCCTCGCGCTGCTCTTCGAGAAGGTCTTTACCGGCCATCCCGTCGCCGACACCGTCCGCAGCCGCGACGAGCTGGCAGCTATCCGGCAGGACGCCGCCGCCGTCCCCGCGTCGCCGGACGCGCAGAACGAGGACACGCTCGCCGCCGACGACGGCTTCGAAGGGGTCCGCATCGAGGCCCTGCGCTCCAAGCTCTTCGACCCCGAGTCGGTCAGGCTGGTTGGCCGTCGCATCACCTACCCCTACCCGACGCTGGCCGACGGCTTGCCCGCACCGGCCGAGCTCGACCTGCGTCTGCGCAACTCCGTCCTGCACAAGGTGCTGCGCCGCCTCACCCTCACCGAGGGCAGCGGCCCGAAGGGCCGTGGCGGCTTCATCAGTTACGCCAACCTCAGCATCAACCACCTCGGCTCGGTGTACGAGCGGTTGATGTCGTACACCGGGTTCATCGCCGAGAAGCCGCTGTACGAGGTGGCCAAGGGCGGCGACCCCAAGGACGGGTCCTGGCTGATCGACACCGACCAGGTCTCCTCTGGCCGCTACCCCGACGGCCCCGAAGGTTCGGTCTTCGTCAAGACCGGCCTGGACAGCGAGACCGGCGAACCGAAAGCCGTGCCCCACCCGGTGGGCTCGTACGTCTACCGTCTGGCCGGCCGAGACCGTCAGACCAGCGCCTCCTACTACACGCCGGAGTCGCTGACCCAGGCCACCGTCGAGCAGACGCTTCGTTTCCGCCTTGACGAGGAAGGGCGGATCGACCCCAAGCACCTGGACAACCAGGCCTCGAAGCTCCTGCGCCAGTCCGGGGTGACCTCGGCCGAGGTACTGAAGTGGCGGGTGTGCGAACCGGCCCTCGGCTCCGGGGCGTTCCTCAACGAGGCGGTCAACCAGATCGCCGCGCTGTATCTGAGGCTCGCCGAGCGCGAGCGCGGGGTGGAGATCGAGCCGGAAAAGTACCAGCGCGAGCTGCAGAAGGCGAAGGCGTACATAGCGCTGCACAACGCGTACGGCATCGACCTCAACGACACAGCCGTAGAATTGGCCGAGGTCTCGCTCTGGCTGAACACCATGTACCCGGGCATGCAGGCCCCCTGGTACGGGCTTCACCTGCACCGCGGCAACTCGCTGGTGGGTGCGGTCCGCCGGGTCTATCCGGGGAACAGCCTCAAGGAGGGCGGCTGGCTCAACGTGAGGGAACAGCAGCGTCCGCGTGCGGTGCCAATGGGGACGGCGATCCCGGGAGGATCGGTTCACCAGTTCCTGGTGCCCGCGCTGGGGTGGGGATCGATCGGGGAGAAGGTGTCGCTGCGCCGGCCGAAGAAGGGCGCGGAGGACCAGACGGTACAGGCGGTCGTCGACGGGAAGACCGCGGACTGGCTCGACCCCGAGCTCATCGAGCGCCTGCAGAAGTGGCGGAGCGCGATGCGGCGGGTGCCCCAGGGCGGCGACGACCGTAAGCAGCACGACGCGAAGGCGGTCGCGGCGAAGAAGCTGGAGAAGGCGCGGCAGGCCGACGAGGACGGGCTGACGCTGTTCGCGGCGGATCTGTTCGGTGGCGGGGCTGGCGAACAGGGGGCTCTGGAGCTGGAACGACTTCCGGATCGGCCCGAGCAGCTGACGCTCGCTGCGGCAGCCGGTGGGGGTGGTGGCAAGCGGGGGCTGGGCGCCGCGAAGCGGGCCGAACAACAGGAAGAACGTGACGCCAAGCGGCAGCAGTTGGCGCAGACGACGCGGCTGGGACGTCTCGCGCAGCGCGTCGAGTATCTGTGGGACCTGGTCAGGCTGCGGCTGGAGCTGTCGGAGCAGGAGATCTCCCGGACGATCGACGTGTGGGGACTGGAACAGCCTTCGGTCGGCTCGTCGGCGCAGGCTCGCCGGACGGTCATGGACCGCGACGCCGTGCGCGAGGCACTAACCGCGGTGGGTACCCCGTACTGGCGGGTCAAGCAGGTCATGGACGCCTGGTGCGCGCTGTGGTTCTGGCCGCTGGAGCAGATCGGGCTCCTCGACGGCTCGGCACCGGACTACACGGAGGAAGGCCAGGACCTCACCCTTCTGCCGAAGGGCTCGCGGGACCGGCGGATCCCGCTGCGGAACCTGGAGGACTGGATCGAGTTCGCCGAGGCGGTCGTCGGCAGCATCGACGTGGAGCAGGATGGGAACGGGCAGGTCGCGCTGGTCGAGTTTAGCGGCGTGAAGAGCCTTGCCGAGCTGGATGCGAAGGAGCAGGAGCTCAACGATTTCATGGCCGCGCAGTCGGCGTGGATGTATGCGTCCAAACTGGGGGACTACTTCCCGTGGTTCCAGGTTGCGCAGAGGATTGCGGAGGATCAGCGATTCTTTCACTGGGAGTTGAGCTTCGCGCACGTCTTCGCCGACGGCGGGTTCGACGTGATGGTGGGGAATCCGCCGTGGGTGAAGCAGGAGTGGAAGGAGAGCGGGGTCCTCGCGGAGTTCGAGCCGTGGTTCGAGCTTGCTGAGCACCCGACGACGGAGGAGTGGAACGAACGCAAGGGACTGCTGATGGAGCAGCCAAAGGCGCGCGGGACGTTTCTCGGGGAGCTGGCGACCCATGCGGCAGCATCGGAGTTCCTCTCGGCGGTGGACACGTATCCGGAGCTTGTGGGGACGCAGCCGGACCTGTATCGGGCGTTCATGCTGAACACGTGGAGGGCTACTGGCGAGAAGGGCACTGCAGGCCTCGTGCACCCGTCGACACATCTGACGGGGGGCCAAGAAGTAGCGCTGCTGAGGGCGACGGCATATCGGCATCTGCGGTTCCACGCGGACTTCACTAACGAGCTCTTGCTATTTGCCAATCCCGTGGGTAATAGCAGTCACTTCAGCGTCAATGTGTACGGACGGAACCGCGAGATCAGGTTCCAGCACATGAGTTGGCTCCTCCACCCCGACGTACTCGTTGAATCTGTACGCCATAAAGGCAAGGGACAGCTTCCCGGCATCAAGCACAATGGAAAGTGGGACTTGCGTCCACATTCGAAGCGCATTGTGCGCGTGGACCAGTCGAAACTTACTGCGTGGCAGAAGATTGAAGGCACCGTCGAAGCCGGTTCTGAACAGAGCGCGAAGCTCCTGTTCCCCGTGACCACAGCCGAAGGGGCTGCTATTGCCGCGTTGGCCAGCTGGCCGCACCGTCTGGAGGCGTTGAAACCACGTATCAGCCGCGGATTTGATGAGAAGAACGACCGCACGGCAGGCTACTTCGACTGGACGCCCAGGCAGGTAGAAGCCTGGAGCGAAGTAATTCTGAAAGGCCCCGTAATCGGCGTCTCCACTCCCATGCATAAGCAGCCGCCCGAGGGCGGCTCGAAGAGCATGCGCGACTACGAGCCGTGGGATCACCGGAACATGGCGGACGACGCGGTTCCGCGTACGAATTACCTGAGAGCCACCGGCAAGCGCCGCTTCGTCGCGAAGCAGGATCCTTGGGTCGACCACGGCCGTCTCAACCAGCTCTACGACGACGCGCAGGCAGTTGCGGCTGCTAAAGCCGATGTTCTCTCCGTGTCCCCCGGGCTGGAGGGCGTCGAGTTGAACCAGGCTGTGGACGAGCTGTTTCGGGCTGCCGCATCGCGGCCGTACTCGGAGTACTTCCGCGTAGCTTGGAGGCGCCGAATCGCTTACAACATGGAGCGATGCCTGCTCGCAGGGATCATTCCGCCAGGGCCAACGCATGTGCATGCGGTGCACAGCCTGGCCATGAAAGACGACCGGCTCACGGCGCTGGTAGCAGGTTTCTGGTCCTCTATCCCCCTGGAGTACTTCCTGCGGACGCGAGGGCGAGATGACCTCCAGAAGGGCGAGGCCAAGGTCATGCCTGCCCCGACACCGGACCACCCGCTGGAAGGTGCTCTTCTTCTCCGAACCCTCCGTCTTAACGCTCAGACCGATGCATACACCCGCTTGTGGGAATCGCTGTACGACCCCATCTGGGCGGGTGACACCTGGGCTTCAGCAGAGTGGCCCGAGGAAGCGGCTGCGCTGGCTGACGGCATCGGGCCTACCTGGACACGGGCAACTCCGCTCCGCTCCGAGTTCGCCCGCCGCGCCGCCCTCGTCGAGATCGACGCCATCGTCGCAGTGTGGCTCGGCATTAGCGCCGACGAGCTGATCGCCATGTATGACTCTCGGTTCCCCGTTCTGGAGCAGTACGAGCAGAGCATGTGGTTTGACGGTGAAGGTCGACGTATCGCCAGCGCAAAGGCGCGAGGATTCGGACAATTGCCTCAGGCTTGGAAAGAGCTGAGCTCCCACCCGGACTTCCCCGATGGCGGGGCAAACGTCCCCGAGGGCTACACCGCTCCTCTCTACCGTGCCAACCGCCGCAAGGAGCTCCGCGCCGCGCACGCCGAGTTCGTCTGCCGGATGGCCGCGGTCGGCTGAAGCCGGGGCAGACCTCGCCCTCGGACCTCGCCGATGATCGAATCGAGGGTACGAATGTCAGTACCCCCTCGTAGAGTTGATGGAGCAGCAGGAGAAGCACGAGCAGTACCTGAAGTTCGGGTACATCGGTGATTCCACGGGAGAACAGGGGGCACGGCGCGTCATGAGACCCACGCTCGCCGCACAGCAGTTGCGTGACACCACGGTCGAGTACCTCACGACTACGTTCGCGCTGGCCGAACCCGACACTCAGGACGCGCTCACCGACTTCCTCACCGATCCGGCCGACGGTATCTTCCGGGGTCCCTACCTGCGCATCCGTCGGCCGTTCCGGCCTGCGAGCGACGGCTGGGAGCAGTACCTGGACTGGTGGGAGACGGGCTTCAAGCCCTACGCCCACCAGGCGGAGGCGTTCGCCCGGCTCTCCTCCAAGGATGGTCGGGCACCGCAGCCGACGCTGGTCACCACCGGCACCGGCTCTGGTAAGACGGAGTCGTTCCTCGTCCCCGTCGTGGACCACTGCCGCCGGGAGAAGGCCGCCGGGAAGCACGGCGTGAAGGCCGTGCTGCTGTACCCGATGAACGCGCTCGCCGGCGACCAGGCGTCCCGGCTCGGTGACCTGTTGGAGGACGCGCGGCTCGCCGATGTCACGGCGGGGCTCTACATCGGTGAGGCGTCCGCGTCCGGGGCGGAGTCGCCGTACGGGCGGGTGATGGTGGAGCGGGCCGAGATACGCCGTAATCCGCCGGACATCCTGATCACCAACTACAAGATGCTGGACCTGCTGATCCAGCGGCAGCAGGACGCCTCGCTGTGGCGGGACGCCGATCTGTCGTACGTGGTCATCGACGAATTCCACACGTACGACGGGGCGCAGGGCACCGATGTCGCCATGCTCCTGCGGCGGCTCGCGGTCGCGGTCGGGGCCGACGAGCCCGGCCGGCCGCTGGGGCGGATCTGCCCGGTGGCGACGTCCGCGACGCTCGGCTCGGCCGGTGGCGGGGAGGCCGCGCCCGAGGACGCGGGTCCGCGTCCGATGCTGGACGTCGCCTCGCAGGTGTTCGGGGTGCGGTTCGTGGACGACGCGGTGGTCGGGGAGGACCGGCTTCCGTTGGAGTCCTTCCTCTCCCCGGTGAACCGGTCGCTACCCGTGCCCACGCCCTCCGAACTCGTCGAACTCCCCGACCCCGCGCGGGAGAAGGATGCACTCGCCCTCACCGCGCGCGCGGTCGTCGGCAGCGCGGACTGCGATCCGCGCCAGCTGGGACGGCGGCTGCTCGCCCATCCGCTCACCCACGCGCTGCTGCGTACCAACGTGCACGGCCCAGTTTCCGCGCTCGAAGCGCTGGCCGCGTTCGAGCCGACCTCCGCATGGCGGCTAGCCGCCCTGTCCGATCCGGGGACGGCGGAGAAGGCACTCGCCCGTTTCACCGCACTGCTCTCCGCGGCCCGTGACCCGTACGCCCCCGAGGGCAAGGACCGGCCGCTCCTGCTGATCGAGACCCACCTGTGGGTGCGGTCCCTGTCCCGGGTACTGCGGTTCACCGCGCCGGAGCCGGTGTTCTCCTGGACCGACGCCGACCAAGCCGCCCTGTCGGGCACCACGGGCACCCCCGGCGCCGCAGGGCCCGCCGTCGGCACCGCCACGCCCGCCGACCTGGCCAACGTGGCCCTGGCCGCACAGATCGAGCGACGGACCCGGGTACAGCGGTCCGGACGCCTGCCGGCCGCGTACTGCCGTCATTGCGGGCGGTCCGGCTGGGCGGCGGTCTGCCCCGAGCGTGACCCGCTGCAGCTGGAGCATGCGCCGGACGAGATCTACCGGCGCAGCGCCTCGGGCGGTGCCGCCAAGGGCCGGGTCCGGGCCCTGATTGCGGCCACTCCGGCCGAGGCGGCCGAGCAGGCCCGGGTGCAGCAGGCGCGACGGATCAGGCGCGGCCGGCGCGGCACCAGCGGTCAGGCGACCGTGCTGGTCCTCGAGGACAACGGGCGGGAGCTGCGCCCACTCGACCCGGAGGAAGTCCTCCTGGAAGGCGGCAAGGTCGCCGAGGCGCCGGAGAACGGCGTGTACGTCACGGCCTGGATGCACAACCGGGAACAGGACGACTTCGCACGCCAGGACCGCTGCCCGGCCTGCGGCCAGAGCCAAGGCATCCGGTTCCTCGGTGCCGGTGTCGCGCCACTCACCTCCGTGGTGGTGACGCAACTGTTCACTGGCGGCGAGCTGCCCGCGAAGGACGAGAAGGGCCGCGACCGGCGGCGCACCCTGATCTTCAACGATTCCGTGCAGGACGCCGCGCACCGAGCCGGGTTCGTTGCCAGTCGCGCCTGGAAGTTCTCGTTGCGCTCCCTGCTGTTCGAGCAGCTCAAGGAGCGGGCGGCCAAGAACCCCGGCGAGGCGGCGGACGGTGTTCCGCTCAATGAGCTGATAGCGGAACTGGTCGTACGGGCCGCCGATGAGGAGGAGAAGCTGCTCTCCTCGGTGGTACCGCCAGACATGCACGACGTCGACCGGGTGAAGAAGCTCCTCGCCGGATCCAAGCGTGCCGGTGAACCGTCCTGGTCGCTGGTCGGCGAGCGTCTTGCGTTCAATACCCTCATGGAGTTCGGCCTGAGCTCGCGCTGGGGCCGCACCCTCGAACTCACCCGGACTGTCGCGGCAGAGGTCCACCTGCCCGACGCTGAGCGCGCGGCACGCACCGCCGAGGCCCTGTACGAGCAGCAGCTGAACGCCATGCTGCCCATCGCCGACGACGAACCCGACGCGGCGAACGAGGTGGAGGACGACGAGAGTCCCGTAATCGCAGAGCGCGACGTGCTTCCGGCTTCCGGACCGGAGCGTCTCCGCCGCTTCGAGGGGTACGTCCGCGTCCTGCTCGAACACATCAGGGCCGGTGGCGGCATCCACCACTCCTGGCTCGATCCCTTCATCGACGACGAGGGCCGCAACCGCTACCTCCTGACCGGCCTGCGCCCCGAGGGCATGCCAGCCTTCCCCCGAGGCGCTCAGGCACCGACATTCGTCCTCGTCGGCGCACGCTCGGGACGTACCGACTTCGAGCGGGCCGACTCTGCCGAGAGCTGGTTCACCGATTACACCCTGCGCTGCCTCGGCGGGCTGGACCGCGCCGCTGCCGCCGCCTTCGTCGCGTCCTTGCTCCCCAGGCTCGCCGACCCCGAGATCGGCGCCCTCGCCCACCGGCCGACCGGCGAGGCCAAGCGGGGCAAGCAACGCGGCCCCGGGGTGTATGGCCTGACCGCCGGACACGTCCGGGTCCGCGCCCTGGACGACACCGAAACCCCGCACGCGGCCGTGACCTGCCCCGACTGCGGCTGGACCCAGACCGTCGCGCCCGACCGTACGGCCGTGTGGGAGGGCCTGCGCTGCCCGCTCAAGCAGTGCGACGGGCAGCTGACCGTGCCGTCCTCCTCCGCCGCCGGCCGGGCCGGCCGCGACTACCGCTACGACTACTACCGCCGTCTGTACCGGGAGTCGGGCCCGTACAACGTCGTCGCCGCCGAACACACCGGCGTGCTGAAGCGCAAGGAGCGCGAGGCCGTCGAGAAGGGGTTCCGGCGCGGCACCCTGCACACCGATCCGAACGTGCTCTCCTGCACGCCGACCCTGGAACTCGGCATCGACATCGGCCAGTTGGAAGCAGTGATCCTTGCCTCCCTGCCGTCCACCACCGCCTCCTACGTGCAGCGGGTCGGCCGGGCCGGGCGTGCCACCGGTAACGCGTTCATGGTGTCGCTCGCCGACAGCAGTCCTCGTGCCCTGTACCACCTGTCCGAGCCCCGCTACCTGATCGACGGGCCTGTCACGCCGCCCGGCTGCTTCCTGTCCGCCGGTGAGCTGCTACGTCGTCAGTACACCGCGTTTCTTATCGACCTGGCCGCCCGAGGACGGCTGCGCGACGTAGCGCCCCTGGTCGACCGCGCCAGCTACCTGTTCGGGCACGGCGGATGGACCAAGGCCCTGAAGCGGGCGGCCTCCGGCCGCACCGACCTCGCCGAACAATTCCTGGCCCTGTTCCCCGAGATCGGCCAGGTACGTGACTCCGGGGTGTCCGCTGAGGCGCGCGAGTCGCTGCTCGAATACGCCAAGTCTGGGCTCGCCAAGGCCCTCACCGAGGCCGAGGCGGCCTGGGAAGCGGAGCGGGAGAACCTTCTCGCCCGCCGAAAGCAGATCAACGCGGCCGCCGATTCGTTGCACGACAACATCGAGGACGAGGCCCGCGACAAGAAGGCGCTCGGCCGTGAAGCCGCCGCCCTGGGCGACCGGATGCAGGAGATTTCCAACACCAGCGCCCAGACGTTTCTGGTCGAGCAGGGCCTGCTGCCCAACTACAGTCTGGTCGAGGACGGAGTACGCCTCGAAGCGACGCTCAACCACAAGCGGCCGCCCCGCCGCACCCGAGGCGCTGACGCCGCCACGCCTCGCTCCCAGTGGCGCCCCGAAGTACGCACCTACAACCGGCCCGCGACCGCCGCGCTCAGCGAACTCGCCCCCGGCAACTCGTACTACGTGCGCGGCTACCAGCACCGGATTGACGGCTTCGATCTCGGCCCCGCGGGGACGCCGGCAGAAAGCAAGAAGGACGGCGTTCCGGCCGTGCTCCACACCTGGCGGGTGTGCGGCGAGTGCGGCTACGTCCGCACCGGGGACGACGCCGAGCAGAACACCGGAGCCTGCCCGCGTTGCTCCGGCACCTCCATCGGCGGGCGCAACGCCCTGTACACCGTGGTCGTGCCCCGCAAGGTCCTCTCCAGGGACAAGCGGGAAGACGCCCGCATCATCGACGACCACGACAACCGGACCCAGATCAACTACACCACTGTCACCGCCGTCGACATCCCGCCGGAGTCGGTCAAGGAGAGCTGGCGGCACACCCGCGCCACGTTCGGCGTCGACCACGTCCGCGAGGCCGTCATCCGGCGCTTCAACCTCGGCCGCGCCCGACCCGGCCGCCGCGCCGACGCCACCTTCGCGGGCACCGAGACCACAGTCACCGGCTTCGTCCTCTGCCCGCTGTGCGGAGGGGCCACCGACCGGGAACCCGGACATGCGCCCGTCCAGGAAGAACTCTCCGAATCAGCGCTCAACTCTCCCGAGCACGCCCACCACTTCCCGTGGTGCGTGGTGCGCCGCCGGGACCGTCGCACTGCACCGCGCGACCTCACCCGCGTCCTGACCGCCGCCGAGCACCGCACCGAGGCGCTGCGGATTCTGCTGCCCGCCGCCACCCTGCGCGTCCCCGAGCGCCTCGCCTCGTTCTCCGCGGCGCTCCACTTGGGCCTCGCCCTCCACTACGGCGGCGACCCGGCGCACATCCGCTCCACCCCCGCCACCGAACCCGATCGCGACACCGAACTCACCCGCCACTACCTCGTCCTCTACGACGCCCTGCCCGGCGGCACCGGCTACCTCCAGCGCCTCGTCGACAACGACGGAGAGGACTTCCGAGCCGTCCTCGCCGCCGCCCAGCGAGTCCTGCGCTCCTGCCGCTGCCAGCACACCCCCGGCCGACGCGCCTGCCACTGCTGCCTGCTGCCCTTCGCGCAGACCCAGCGCGAGTACAAGGACCTCGACCGTCAGGAAGCGCTGTGGATGCTGGACGGGCTCCTCGGCGACGACGGCCACAGCGGCTGGCAGATCGACCGCCGGACGTCCCGCCCCGCCGGCGTCGACGACAGCGCGGGCGACCGGGTCCGCTTCGCCGAACAGGCCGAGAGCGACCTGGAACGCCGCTTCATCGAGTGCCTCGACCGGTGGCTCGCCCGCCCGGGCAACGGCGGCGCCGAGCACGGCACCACTCCCACCGGCCGCCAGGGCAAGCAGTTCACGCTGGGCACGCCCGAAGGCCGGGCCGTGCACTGGGAAGTCGTCGCGCAGAAGGACCTCACCGGCTACCGGACCCGGCCGGACCTGCTCTTCCGTCCGGTCTCCGGTGCACCCGCCGAAGCGGCGCACCAGCCGCTGTCCGTCGCCGTCTACCTCGACGGATACCGGTGGCATGCCTCCGAACGCACCAACCGGATCGCCTCGGATGCGGCCAAGCGTGCCCGGCTCCGGGCCGACGGCACCCTGGTGTGGCAGATCACCTGGGACGACGTCATCGCCTGGGAGAAGCAGCTCACCGAGGAGGCGGACGGCAACGCCGCCCGCCGAAACGCGCAGGCCACCGCACCGGACGCCCTCGCGCCGGTAATCGCCGGCCCGGCAGCCGACACCGCCTGGCCTCCATACCCGGTGGAAGGCGACCAGTCACCCGGCGGCAAGGTTCGTGCCAAGTGGGCGGCGAGCAAACGCAACCCCGCCATCCTCGACTCCTACCTCTACTCCGGCGCCATCTCCTCGCTCCTCGGCTACCTGCGTCACCCCAACCTGGCACTCTGGCGGGACCTGTCCGTGCGTGCCCTGACCGGACTCCTGACCACCGACCCGAGGCCTATCTCGGTCACCGCCGACCCCGAGAGTGCAGTTGCCTGGTTCGAAGCCGTACTGCGCGAGCAGACTCCGCCGCCCTCCAGTGGCCAAGGACTCCTCCTCATCCCGGCACACGACGGATCCGGCCTCCCGCTCCTGCTCGCCGTCGACCGGCGTCACGGCCGCCAACAGCAATGGAGCGCACTCGCCGTACTCGACGACCGCCCGGACGCGGTTCGAGGCGACCGCCCCGACCACCGACGACGCTGGAAAGCCTGGCTGAACTGGGGCAACCTCATCCAGTTCCTCGACCCCACCGGAAGCGGCCGGGCCGACGGCATCGCCCTGGCCCGTACCGCCATGGACGACTTCGACGCCTCCCTCCTGGCGGTGACCGCCGGCCCCGCCATCGGACTGCTCACCGCACTCCGCGAGGACAGGGACGGCCACGGACTCTCCGCCGCCGAGGCCACCGGAGCGCTCCCGGACGCCGCCGACGCAGCGGCCCTCGTGCCCGAAGCAGCGGTCGTCCGCGTCCTGGAGCCGGGCGCCGAGCAGGCCGAGCCGGAGCACGTCACTCCCGCGGAACTCGCGACGTGGCGCCTCATCCACGAAGAACTCAGCGACGGCGATCCCGAGGTTCAGCGCTTCACCGAGCGCCTCGTCGACGAGTACGTGGCCAAGCACCCGCACCTACCGGTCCCCGAGGTGCTCTGGGACGTGGAGGGCGTCACCATGGCCGTCGAACTTGCCTGGCCCGATTACAAGATCGGCATCGTGCTCCCGGCCGCAGCCGAGAAGCAGGACGACATGGCGCAGTTCGCACGCCAGGGGTGGGACGTCCGCCCCGTCGAGCAGTGGCCGATGGACGAGCTCGCCGAACGGCTCCTCGCCCTCTCGGCGCAGCGGCAGTCGCAGGAGGGGGACGCATGACATCGGGAACCGGCGCGCGCGTGGTCGTGACGCCACAGGTCGAGAAGGACCTGCAGCGCCTCGGCCACCAGGCCACCAACCAGGTCAACGACTTCGTACGCCGACTGCGCGAGGACCGGACCAACCGCTCCCTGCGCATCTCGCCGCTGCGGCTGGCGGGCACCAACGGCGAACTTCTCCTCGCCGCCGTCCCGCCCCGCCACGCGGTACTCCTCCTGCGCACGGAGGAAACCCGCTTCACCGTCCTCGCGGTGCGTGAAGGCGCCCGGGCCCACGAGGAGCTGACCCGGCTCACCGTGTCGATCAACTCGGTCTCCGGACTCCTGGAAGCCATCGACCAGGTGCAGGCATCGGACACCGTCCTCGCGTTCCCGTCCCGCCCCGCACCGCCCGAACACCCCGCGCAGGACCTTCCGGCCGCCCCCGTATCCACTCTGGCCAGGGCTCTCTTCGCCGCACACGACGACGCCGAACTCATCCGCCTCGGCGTGAGCCCGTCCCTCCTGCCCGCGGTCCGCAGGATCACTGCCCGGGAACAGCTGGCCGCCCTGCTCACCGGCAACGTCCCCGAACTCACCCGGGACGTCCTGCTTGCCCTCGCCGAGCACACGCCGGTGGCGGAGATCCAGCGGCACATCACCGAAGCCTGGCGCACCCCCGGCGCGGACCCCGAGGACTGGGCCGGCGCCGCCCGGCATCCCGCCCTGGTCTCCACCGAGGACGACGCCGTCCTCGACGCTCTGGGTAATTCCTTCGAAGCCTGGCGGCTCTTCCTGCACCCGGAGCAGCTCCGCCTGACCACCACCACGTTCAAAGGGTCGGCCAAGGTCACCGGCGGCCCCGGCACCGGCAAAACGGTGGTCGCCCTGCACCGGGTACGCCACCTTGTCGCCCAACTTCCGCCCGGGCACGACCGGCCGGTGCTCCTCACCACCTACAACACCAGCCTCGCCGAGGACCTGCGACAGCGCCTGCGCCGCCTCGGCGGGGACGAGGTCCTCAAGCGCGTACGCATCGAGTCCGTCGAGGCACTCGCCAGACGCATCGTCGCCGAGGAACCCTCCGTCGACCTCGGCCGCCCCCTCCCGGACGACGCCGCGATGCAGCTCTGGCACACCGTCCGCACCGAAACCGGTCTCCTCCAGTACGAAGCCGACTTCCTCGACGACGAGTTCCGGCACGTCGTCATCCCGGGACAGTGCGCCGTCTGGGAGAAGTACCGCACCGCCAACCGGGCCGGACGCAAGCGGATCACTCCCCGCCAGAAGAAGGAGATCTGGAGCCTGGTCGACGCGTACCGCGCACACCTCGCTACCGCACCCCGGCAGACCACCTTCGACGTCGTCGCCAGCGAGGCAGCCCGCATCGCCGGCGAACGCAAAACGGCCTACGACCGGTACCTGGAGTACAAGGAAGCGCAAGGCGGCCGCGACCTCATCCATCGCGAGGCCGCCAGTGTGATGGGCGGCAGCGGCCCCCGCTTGCCCTTCCGGCACATCGTGGTCGACGAGGCCCAGGACCTGTCGGCATCCCACTGGCGCATGCTTCGCGCACTGGTCCCTGAAGGGCCGAACGACATCTTCCTCGTCGGCGATGCCCACCAGCGCATCTACGCCCACCGCTCCGTGCTCAGCCACTACGGCATCCGCACCCCCGGACGCGCCTCCCGCCGCCTCACCCTCAGCTACCGCACCACCCGCGAGATCCTCGGCAGCGCCGGTGGCCTGCTCGACGGCCAGACCTTCGACAACCTCGACACCGAAAACGACACCCTCGACGGATACCGCTCCGTCCTCACCGGCCGCGCCCCCGAGTACTGGCACGCCCCCGACTGGCAGACCGAGCTACGCGCCTTGGCCGCCCTGCTCTTCGAGCGCCACGAGAAGTACGGCACCCCGTACGAGGCGATGGCCGTCGCCGTTCCTGACAAGACCGCAGCCGCCCAGGCCGCCTACGCTCTCGCCACTGCCACGCACCCCGTTCCGGTCGTGGAGATCGGCCCCGACGGCGTTCCGGAGGGTGCGAACGGTGTACGGATCGGCACCATGCACCGCTTCAAGGGGCTGGAATTCCAGCGGGTGTTCATCGCCGGAGTCTCCGAGGGACAGGTACCGCACCAGCGCATCGAGCCGTACCGCCTCAGCAACCCCGACCGCTTCCGCCAGGAGGAACAGCGTGCCCGTTCCCTCCTCTTCGTGGCGGCGACCCGCCCCCGCGACGAACTGGTCGTGTCCTGGAACGGACGCCCCAGTCGCTTCCTGCCCCGCAACGTCGAACACAGCGCACACCGCGCGACGTCACTGCTCCAGGGCGACGACCCGCCCTCCAGTTCCTCGGCAGCCTGAGCCCCAGCAGAATCCGCCACCGCCTTCACCCACCGCCGGCGCACACCCGCTGACGCCGGCCCACACAGACGTCTTCGATCCGAGAGGATTCCAGGAATCGTGCGCGCATGGACCATACGCGGCGGAAGCCAGGGGGAGCGAGAGGCCATCGCGCTTGACCAGGGACTGGCCATCGCCGGTTGGAATGAACTCGGCGATCTCACCTCCTGCTCCACCATCGAGGACATCGGTGCGCTGGTGGAGGCCACCTACCCCGATGAGCCCGCAGGGGCTCTGATCAGCTGGAAGCATCAGCTGTGGCGCTTCCTCACCATGGACATCGGCGATTTCGTCGTCATGCCCCGCAAGTTCCAGAAGATCGTCGCGATCGGACGACTCACGGGAGAGTATGAATTCCGAGGCGACCAGCCGCCGGGCCTTCGGCATACTCGCACGGTGGACTGGTTGGTGCGCGACCTGGACCGCGCAGCGATCAAGGGCGACCTGCGGGACAGCATGGGCGCCTATCTCACCATCAGCGAGCTGACCCGCCGCGATGCCGTCCACCGCATTGCCACCCTCGTCGAACAAGGCCGTGACCCCGGCTACACCGGCGCCGTCGAACCGCCCGCCGACCCGGCTGCCCTCGAAGCGGAAGTAGCCGAGGTCGGCACCCGGCAGCTCGCCGCACGCGACCTCATCGGCCTGTGGGGCTGGTCCCGCCGCACGGTCGGGGTCACCGAACTCGTCGATGCGGAACTCGCAGCCCGAGAACTGACGGTCGAACCACACTTCAACTCCGTCCGCCTCGACGACCTGGTGACCGTCTCGGCGGCCACCGACGACACCGAGGACACCGATGAGGTCTCCGAACAGGACCCCTCCCTCAGCAGCCACCAATCCTCGAGCTTGGGCACCCAGTCCAGGAAGGCGGCAGTCGAGAAGGACCTCGGCTGGCGGATCGGCACCCTGCCCTTCGCACGCGACGTAACCACCATCGCCGTGGACGGCGACCTCGGCCTTGCCTACTTCCACATGGTCGAATCCGACTTCTCCCAGCTCCCCGTCGTCGACCGCAACGGCCGTGTACGGGGCGTCGTCACCTGGCAGTCGATCGCCCGGGCCAAGCTGACCGGCCGCGGTCACTCCATCGCCGAAGTGACGGATCGCGATGCCCCCACCGCACGTGAGCACGAGGAACTCTTCTCCCGCATACAGGACCTGCGCCAACACGGCTTCCTCGTCATCGTCGACGCCGAACACGTCGTCACCGGCGTCCTGACCGCCTCGGACATCGCCGATCAGCTCAAGCTCCGCATCGAACCGTTCACCCTCCTCGAAGAAGTCGAACTCCGTCTGCGCCGCACGCTCAACCGCTTCGACCAAGACGACCTCCCCACCCGCACCAAGAACATCCTGGCGAAGAACGGGCAGATAACCCTGGGCGAGTACCGGTCTGTGTTCGAGGAACCGAACCTGTGGAAGCAGCTCAACTGGCCCTTCGATCAGCAGAGCTTCCTCGAACGCCTCGACGTCGTGAAGGAGTTCCGCAACAGTGTCGCCCACTGGGACGTCGACGCTCCCGAAGCCGAGCGCGAGGCCGTGGACACAACCCGGCAGTTCCTGCGCCTGCTTCAACTGGTGGCTTGAGAATTCCGGGGGCCAACACTCGAACACCGCCTTCACCGGGCTGCGCTCGGCGTAGGCGGTACTACCCCAGCCCGGCGAAGCGTACGTGTGGGCGAGTAAACCCAGCGACCCGGGGTTCACTCATGGCCGTCTGGGTGCGGTGGCAGCCTGCGGGTGACCCGATACCACGGCGGGCCGCCCGGAGGATGACTTCACCTGCCTCCGAGCGACTCCGTGTGCCGCCGCATGCTGTTCTCATCCTTACGCCACATGCAGCATCACCTGAGAGGGTGAATCCGTATTGTCCTTGCCGAAAACGTCGTCCGTGCAGGTCACGCGGCATGTTGGTACGCGTGGAGGATGCCGCCGAGGCGGTTGCGTTTTCGTATGTCGAGGCGGGCGATCTTCCCCGGATCGGCGATCGGTGGGGGCAATGGGTGCAGTGGGCGGGCGTTGGCGATGCCTTGATGCGGTCGATGCTCGTTGTCGAACTGCTCGAACTCCCGCAGCGCGCGGGGGAGGTGGTGGTTCCAGATGAGGGTGCGGTCCAGGAGTTCGTGGCGGCAGGTCTGTACCCACCGTTCCATGATCGAGTTCATGCGCGGTATTCGCACGCCGCTGAGGACTGCCTCGATGCCGGCGTTGGTGAGGATGGTGTCGAACAGTGCGGGGAACTTCCCGTCCCGGTCACGGATCATGAACCTTGCGCGGCGGTCGGCGTCTTCGAGGTCCATGACGAGGTTCTTCGCCGCCTGGGTCACCCAGGCCGCGGTGGGATGCGCAGTGGCGCCCAGGATCCGGATTCGGCGGTTGGCGTGCTCGATCACCGCGAAGACATACAACCGCGCCCCGGACAAGGTGACGGTCTCGAAGAAGTCACACACGAGAAGAACGTCTGCTTGGGAGCGCAGGAAGGCCGACCAGGTGCTCGACGCCCGTTCGGGGGCCGGCGGGATGCCGGCGTCCTGGAGGATCTCCCAGACCGTGGACGCGGCTACCTTCACTCCGAGTACCAGCAGTTCTCCGTGCACGCGCCGGTACCCCCGGCCCGGGTTCTCACGGACCAGGCGCAGTACGACGGCCCGGATGGAGCGGACGGTACGGGGTCGGCCTCCGCGGCGGGGCCGGGATCGGGCGGCGTGCCGGCGGGCGACCAGGTCACGGTGCCAACGCAGGATCGTGTCCGGCCGCACCAGCAACCGCATTCGGAGCAGCGCCTCCTTCGGGAGGTAATGCAGCAGCGCCGCCAGGAACGCCCGATCCCCTGGTGCGAACTGGACTCGCTGCCCGTTCAGATGCCGTTGCAGCACGGTGATCTGATGGCGTAAAGCCAGGATCTCTACATCCTTGTCCCGGGTGCTCACCGGCAGCAGTCGTAGCATCGCGAACATGTTGGTCACGCTCAGGTAGGCGAGTTTCAACAACACGAGCGACCATCATGCCGAGGTGATCGTCATCTGCGCCAGAGCATTGCGTCGGCCTTAGCATCCGACGGAACGAAGATCACGGCACACGGGCTCTGACCAGGACGGATGAGGTTATCGGCAGGCGCACCGTCAGCGAACCGGGCAGGATGGGGTCCGTGCCGAAGAACCCACCCGACTCGATGCAACACCACCTGCGCGTTCGCCTGAACGCCCGAGCCAAGGACCGCTGGCCGCAACTAGCCCGCGTCGAGGTCCGCTTTCGCACCGGATTCGCTTACGTGAGCGGCGAGTTGGAGGACGGCGAGCAGATCCCCCTGTGTCGCCTGCGCTTCACCGGAGTCCTGCACACCTGGGGCTTCGCCCTCTACCTGGCCAGCCGCGGCACCTACCAGGACAACATCCTGCCCACCGGCCTACCCTTCGGCAGTCCCGAGGACTGCCTGGACTGCGCCGACTACCTCTACCTCGGCGACCAGCCAGGCTGATCAACACCCCTCCACGAACTAACGCGGAGCAGCACTGGGCCGGGCGGCTTCGGCACGGAGTTGGGGACGGCCAGAGGCGGGCGTGTGCGGCGCGTCCAGGCACAGCCCGACCGCAGCGCGGCGATGTCGGCCGTCGTTACCACATGGCCCGTCCCGGTGTCAGGCCCGTAAAGGAAAGGGGAGTTGGGCTGCCGGTCCTCGGTAGGGTCGCGGTATGAGCAGCGCATCCCCTTCGCCTGTCCGAGCCGTCGACTCCCCGTACGAGGAGTTCCTCGCGACGGTGGGCAGGCAGCCGACGGCGGCGCAGTGTGAACAGTGGGCCGACGAGCACCCCGGGGATCCGGACCAGGGCCGCGCGCTGGTGCACGCCGGATGGCTGACCGCCCGCGGCAAGCAGCACCAGGGCGGCGACGACGCAAAGGCGCTGGAGCTGTTCACTCGGGCGACGAAACTCAGCGGCGCGGCCGGCCGACAGGCGCAGGTCGGGGTGGTGGAGACGCTCTACGCGCAGGACCGCGAGCGGGACGCCGAACAGGCCGAGCAAGCCCTACGCGAGGAGCTGACCGAGCAGCCCGATGAGGCCGTAGCCGACCTGCAGGTCTTCGACGACATGGTCGACATACTCGGGGAGATCGGCAGGTCCGAACGGGCCCTTGACTGGTGTCTGGCCGCCCTGGCACACCCCGCAGCGCGGGAGAACAAGGGGACCGGTGGCGGCGAGGCCGCCCGACTGCGCCGCGGGCTGCGCATCAGCCGGGCTCTCCTGCGCCGGGACCTCGGTCTGGAGCCGACCGACGACGACCTGGCCGCCGAAGCTGAGACTGACGCCGAACTACGGGAATTCGGCGAAGAGTTGGACGGGGCACTGAGTGGGCTGCCGTCGGGGAGGCCGGTGGAGGTGCCCGAGGACGCAGCGGCCTTCGACGGGATCGTGCTGCGCTGGGTACGCGAGGACTTCGCCGTGGTACGCACCCGCTGGCCCGAGTCGACCGACTCCTACGGGGACGACTACACCGCCTACGCACAGCGGCTGCAGACCGACGCGCGCACCTACGCGGAGGCCGGCGCCGCCCGGGTGCACATCGTCAGCGCCACCCTGGCCGCGTACGAGGAGTTCGCCTTCCGTGAAGGGCGCGATGCCGACAACCCGGACACCCGCCGCGCGTTCAGCAGGCATGTGGTGCGCGCCCACCCGGATGAGTCGCTGGCCTGGCCCCCGCCGCGGAACGGGCCATGCTGGTGCGACTCGGGCCGAAAATACAAGAAGTGCTGCGGCGCCCCGGCCAGGAACTGATCTCGCAGGGAAGGACCACACAGTGGAGGGTCTGTCGGACCAGGACCTCGACGCCATGATCGCCGAGGCGCTCGTTGACGCCTACGGCGAGGACGAAGAGCTGGTCGGCTTCCATGCCGTGCTCAGCGACCGCGTTACCGTGCCCTTCACCACCGAAGTGTTGGGAGTCGACGTCATCGTCGAGGAGATCGACCTGCGACCAGGCAGCGGAGTGGTAGCGATCTGCCGCCGCGGACGGATCCTCCAACCCATAGGTCTGCGAGACCTCCCGCTGCCCGACCCTCCGCCCGAGGGAGCCGAATGGATCGAAGCGTTCCGCCACTGGGCCCTGTGAAGTCCTTCGGTGAAAAGCGTCCCGAAGAGGGAGGGATGCGTGCTCCGGAATCGACAGGGCCCTTGCCCCTGCCCCTCGATAAGGCCGGGACCAGAGAGCGCCACCCCTGTGAGGGATGTCGACCGGCGTCCAAGTTCAATACGCTGAGTGGTATCTGCCCTACACCGATAGCTCAAGTACCGCGGTGAGACACGCATTCCGTGGGCTCCCGGTATCGATCCCCCCTCGGACACGTTACATATTCTGAATTGATGCGGGTCGAGGCAGCGTCTCGGCCCGCATCAAGTTTTTGTCGCTACAGGACCTCGCGCATGCGCAGGTGTCGCTCCGGGCGGCGGAAGATCCCCTCCGGGTCGTATCGCCGCCACAGGTCCGCGACGCGGCTCCCGGTCGCAGCGGGGTAGGCCCGGGCGAACGACGCATCGTCGGGGGCGCTTTCGAAGTTCACGTAGGCGCCGTCGGTGTGCTGGGCGACGGGACTCCATGCCTCGCTGAGCGTCGCCGGGTCCTCCGGCGGGAAGACGCCGGCGATCACCAGCGTCTGCTGGCCGGTGCCCGTAAGCGGTGGCCTCGGGCGACATGTCGTTGACCGCGCCGCCCAGCGAGCGCAGCTGGACGAGGACCGACTGGGGCCCCTTGCCGCGGTGACCAGGGCGCGGGCCGCCGCGGGGGTTGCCGGGAGCAGTCCATTGGTGGTCAGGACCGATTGCTGACCGACGTTGGGGTGCTCGTGGTCCTTCGAGACCAGCGCGGTGTACGGGGCGATCTGGGCGCGCTGGTCCAGCACGCGGCCGACGCCGAGCAGCGGTTTGAGGGCCGGTCCGATTTCGGCAGGGTCGCCGGTGGCGACGACGGCCGTAAGTGCGACCGCGAGGGTGGAGCCCCGGGACATCAGCGACAGGGAGGCCGAGAGTGTCCGTGGGGCGTCCGCCATGCGGTCGGCCCAGCGCCGCAGCGTGTCGCCGGACGGGGTCGACCTCGGCGATGATCTGCGCGTAGCCGACGTCGCGCAGCTCCATCGCCTCGATCCCGAAGGCCACCGCGACACCGACGCCCGCCCCGGCACCGCGCAGCGCCCAGAACGGTTCGGGCTCGGTCACCGGGTCGGCGCGGACCACCGATCCGTCGGCCAGGACCACATCGACCGCTGTGATGTGGTCGATGGTCAGCCCGTAGTCCCGCATCAGCCATCCGATGCCGCCCGCCGTGGCGAGCCCGCCGACGTTGCCGTGGTCGCCCGAGCTGATGGCCAGCCCGTGGGGTGCGAGCGCCCAGTAGCGACTCCATACTGCGGCCGCCGGCCGATTGGGGCGCACGGCGTCCCGCCTCGGTACGCGAATCCGACTGACCGCGGCCCTCTGAGCCCCCTCCGGGCTCCGGAGCCGGCCACTTGTCCGGCGGCCGATATGATCGAGACATGGCGGGCATTGCCAACGAGGACCTCCCCCGACGACACCATCTGTGTCCAGGTATGAGCAGCACCACACTTCGATGAGACGCAGACGCAAAGCCCCGACGGCACCGCTCCCCCAGCGCGACGGGATCGACCCGGTGCGGCTGCGCCTGCCCGCCGATCCGGAGGGCGTATGGAAGACGGTGTACGACCATCTCGCCGCGCGGTACGCCGACGCCATCGGGGCGGAGCAGGTCGACGCCATGTTCCGGGAGGGGCGCATCGTCTCCGCGCACGGTCCTGTCGCCGCCGACGAGCCCTACACCGCGGGCCGGTACCTCTGGTTCCACCGGGACTTCGCCCCCGAGGAGCCCGTCCCCTTCGAGGTCGGGATCGTCCACCGGGACGAGCGTGTGGTGATCGCCGACAAGCCCCACTTCCTGGCCACCACCCCGCGCGGCCGGCACATCACCGAGACGGCGCTCGCCCGGCTGCGTCGCGATCTGGAGCTGCCGGAGCTGCAACCCGCGCACCGGCTCGACCGGCTGACCGCGGGGCTCGCGCTCTTCGTCGTACGGCCCGCGGACCGCGGCGCGTATCAGACGCTGTTCCGGGACCGGCTGGTGCGCAAGGAGTACGAGGCGGTGGCGGCGTACGACCCGGCGCTCGCCCTGCCCGTGACCGTACGCAGCAGGATCGTCAAGGAGCGAGGGGTGATGGCTGCCCGCGAGGAGCCGGGCGAGCCGAACAGCGAGAGCCGGATCGAACTCCTTGAGCACCGGGCCGGGTTCGGCCGGTACCGGCTGCTGCCGGCCACCGGCCGGACCCATCAGCTGCGGGTCCATATGAACAGCCTCGGGCTGCCGCTCCTGAACGACCCGGTCTATCCGGTCGTCCAGGAGCGGCAGCCCGACGACTACTCCCGTCCTCTGCAACTCCTCGCGAAAGTCCTGGAGTTCACCGATCCAGTGACGGGAGAGCCGTATCGCTTCGAGAGCGGGCTGCGGCTGGCTCAGTGGCCCCGCCGCCCGGCGGAGCCGCTACTTTGATGCAGCCCACTCCTCCAGGTGGGGTGCCTCGTCGCCGATGGTGGTCGCGTCGCCGTGGCCCGTACGCACCACCGTCTGCGGCGGCAGGGTGAACAGCCGGTCCCGGATCGAAGCGATGATCGTCGGGAAGTGCGAGAACGACCTGCCGGTGGCGCCGGGGCCACCCTGGAAGAGCGTGTCGCCGGTAAAGACCGTGGACAGCTCCGGGGCGTACAGGCAGACCGCGCCCGGGGCGTGGCCCGGGGTGTGCAGCACGGTGAGCGAGACGCCGCCGACGGTGAGGGTCTGGCCGTCGGCGAGTGAGCCGTCAGGGGCGCGCTCGGGGTGCGTCTGCTTCCACAACGGCAGGTCGTCGGGGTGCAAGAGGATGGGCGCGCCGGTGGCGGCGGCGAGCGCGGGCGCCGCGTCGATGTGGTCGTTGTGCGCATGGGTGCAGACGATGGCGCGCAGCGTGCGGCCGTCCAGCGCGGCCTCGATCGCGTCAGCGTCGTGGGCGGCGTCGATGACGATCGCCTCCCGCTCGTCGCCGACGATCCAGACGTTGTTGTCGACGTCCCAGGTGCCACCGTCGAGCGAGAAAGTGCCTGAGGTGACCAGGCGGTCGATGCGGGCCATCAGAACTGCACCACCGAGCGCAGTACGTCGCCTTCGTGCATCCGGGCGAAGGCCTTCTCGACGTCGCCGAGTCCGATGGTCTCGGTGACGAACGCGCCGAGGTCGATACGGCCCTGCTGGTGGAGGTCGATGAGCATCGGGAAGTCCCGGGACGGCAGACAGTCTCCGTACCAGGAGGACTTGAGCGCGCCGCCGCGGCCGAAGACGTCGATGAGCGGCAGCTCCAGCTTCATCTCGGGGGTCGGTACACCGACGAGGACGACGGTGCCGGCCAGGTCGCGGCCGTAGAAGGCCTGCTTGTACGTCTCCGGGCGGCCGACCGCCTCGATGACGACGTCCGCGCCGAAGCCTCCGGTGAGTTCCTGGATCGCCTCGACGGGGTCGGCGGAGCGGGAGTTGACGGTGTGGGTGGCGCCCATCCTCTTCGCCGTCTCCAGCTTGCGGTCGTCGATGTCGACCGCGATGATCTTCGCCGCGCCCGCCAGCCGAGCGCCGACGACTGCCGCGTCGCCCACCCCGCCACAGCCGATGACCGCGACGGAGTCGCCGCGGCCGACCTGGCCGGTGTTGATGGCGGCGCCGATGCCGGCCATCACGCCGCAGCCCAGCAGGCCCGCGACGGCCGGAGAGACGGACGGGTCGACCTTGGTGCACTGACCGGCGGCGACCAGGGTCTTCTCGGCGAAGGCCCCGATGCCGAGCGCCGGCGAGAGCTCGGTCCCGTCGACAAGGGTCATCTTCTGCTCGGCGTTCTGGGTGTCGAAGCAATACTGCGGGCGGCCGCGCCGACAGGCACGACAACGGCCGCACACGGCACGCCAGTTGAGTACTACGAAGTCTCCGGGGACGACGTCCGTGACGCCCTCGCCGACCGACTCCACCAGGCCCGCGGCCTCATGGCCGAGGAGGAAGGGGAAGTCGTCGTTGATCCCGCCCTGCTTGTAGTGAAGATCGGTGTGGCAGACCCCGCACGCCTGCACCTTCACCACGACCTCACCGGGGCCGGGATCGGGGACGATGATCGTCTCGACCCGTACCGGCTCGTTCTTCCCGGGGGCGATCACGCCTTGCACCTGCTGCGACATCGAGATCCTGCCCTTCTTTGTACATAAGTCAACCACCACTATGTACTGTCGCCGCGGCGCGCCCCGACGAGGGGTTTATCGCCCAGCACGGACAGTAGGCGGACGAAAAGCAGAAACCCCTGGACCAGGCGCAC
>NZ_JBSFMS010000060.1:0-38072 GCF_053599675.1 Streptomyces sp. NPDC000880
CTGGGGGAGATCGCCCTCGTACTGGACGTACTTGGGCGACTTTCGACAACACAGCGAGGTGCCGTAGCTGTCGTCGCGGGCCCGACAAGATCGCCCGGACAGGGCCTAACGGGCGGAGCGCAGTCGGACGAGTCCGGTGCCTGGGCGGTGCGGCTCAGGCTCCGGACTCTGTCGTGGACTCGCCCCCGGGCCCCTCGGTGGACGCTTGCGCGGGCACTTCGGCCGGCGGGGCGGTTTCCAGGCCGAGCGTGCGGCGGACCGATCTCGGTGCTACGAGGGAGGCGATGGAGATGCCGTTCACGGACGGCCTGGGAGCGTACTGCGGATATGGCTGCCAGCCCTGGGTGGATGGGTCCACAGTTTCGGTGCTCCTCATCGAGATCGTACGAACGGGCGCGCGGATCTTACGCCCACCCAGAACCGGAAGGAGGCGGTCGCCGTGGCGACCGCCTCCTCCGTCTCACTCAGAGTTCAGTACTCCACAGCTCACGACTGCACAGCTCAGAACTGCACGGCTCAGAACTGAAGCGCCCAGGAGTCGATCTTGCCGACGTCCTGCGCCGCATTGTCGCTGACCCGCAGCTTCCACGTGCCGTTCGCGACCTCGGACGAGGCGTTGACCGTGTACGTGGTGTTGATGTTGTCCGTGCTGCCGCCGGCGCCGTACGCCTTCAGCGTGTACGCGGTGCCGTCCGGCGCGATCAGCTGGACCTGGAGGTCACCGATGTACGTGTGCTGGATGGCGACGGGCACCTGCAGAGCGGCCGGAGCGTTCCCGGTGACTCCGCTGACGGTGATCGGAGACTCGGCGGTGGCGAAGTCGCTGATCGTGAAGTCCGCGGTGTTCTCGAACCTCTTGCCGGGCGGCGGGGTGTCACCGCTGCCGACGAACAGCAGGCGGTTCGGCGAGCCGGTGCCCGGGTTGCTCACCGCGCCGCTCGTCGCGGCGGTGGTCAGGGCCGTGGAGACCTGGGCCGGGGTCGCGGTCTTGTTGGCCGCGAGGTAGAGCGCCGCCGCGCCCGCGACGTGCGGGGTCGCCATCGACGTGCCGGAGATCGTGTTCGTCGCCGAGTCGCTGGTGTTCCAGGACGAGGTGATCGACGAACCCGGGGCGAAGACGTCCAGCACGGTGCCGAAGTTGGAGAAGCTGGAGCGGGCGTCGGTGCTGGTCGTCGAGCCGACGGTGATGGCCTCCGCGACGCGCGCGGGCGAGTAGTTGGCGGCGTTGGAGCTGTCATTGCCCGCCGCGACCGCGTAAGTGACGCCGGAGGCGATGGAGTTGCGCACCGCCGTGTCGAGGGCGGTGTCGATGCCGCCGCCCAGGCTCATGTTGGCGACCGCCGGTTTGACGGCGTTCTGCGTCACCCAGTCGATACCGGCGACGACCTGCGCGGTCGTACCCGAGCCCTGGTTGTTGAGCACGCGGACGCCGACAATCTTCGCCTTCTTGGCCACGCCGTAGGACGAACCGGCGACGGTGCCGGCCACATGCGTGCCGTGGCCGTTGCCGTCCTGCGCGGTGTTGTCGTTGTCGATGGCGTCATAGCCGTACGACGCCCGGCCGCCGAAGTCGCTGTGGGTGATCCGTACACCGGTGTCGATGATGTACGCGGTCACACCCTCGCCCGCGGTGTCCGGGTAGGTGTAACTCTGGTTAAGCGGGAGGGCCCTCTGGTCAATCCGGTCCAGGCCCCAGGACGGCGGGTTCGGCTGGGTTCCGGTCGCCTTGAAGACACGGTTCTGCACGACGGACGCGACGTCCGGGTCCGCGGCGAACTTCTTCGCCTGCGCCTCGGAGAGTTCAACGGCGTAGCCGTTCAGCGCGGCTTCGTACGTCTTCTTGATCTTCGCACCGTACTCGGCCGCGAGCGCCTTGCCTGCGTTGGAATCCGCTTCGGGCGCCGACTCGTCGAGGGTGACGATGTAGCTGCCCTTGATGACTCCGGGTGCGCCTGCGTTCTGAATAACGCCTACGGGGGCCGTCTCGGCCGCGGTGGCCGTGAGGGCGGAAGCCGCGCCGAGCGAGAGCGCGGTGGCGGCTATCGCGCCGGCCGCGGCAAGTCTTCGACGCGAGTTACGCATCACTGACATGTGAGGGGTCCTCCTCATTGGTGGTGCGCTGCTGTGGGGGATACCGGCAGGCCCATGACAATGCCTGACAGTTGCAGCTGTCGTGTCCTTGTCTTACCTGCCGAGCGAAAGATTGGCGGATCCATAAGAATCGCACAAGGGTCCGGAGGGTGGCGTAACACATGCGCCACACAACTGCCATGCTGGCGAACCATGAGCTCGTACATCTGCCCGGACTGCGCCACCTGCGCCCCCGTCGAGTCGGCACCCTGGTGCTGCCCAAACTGCCGCGGCCCGTGGGATCTGGACTTCACCGCCGCTCCAGTTGGCTTCAAGTCCCTGTCCGCCAGGGTCAATTCACTGTGGCGATACGAGGAGGCGCTGCCGATCTCCGCACCCGCCGTCTCCCTCGGCGAGGGCCGCACCCCGCTGGTACCGCTCACCGAAACCGTCTCCGCCAAGCTCGACTTCCTGATGCCGACGCTCTCCTTCAAGGACCGCGGCGCGGTACTGCTTGCGGAGCTGGCTCGCCGGCTCGGGCCGCGGCGGGTGATCGCCGACAGCAGCGGCAACGCCGGCACGGCGATCGCCGCGTACTGCGCACGCGCCGGTCTCAACTGCACGGTGTACGTCCCCGAGGCCACCTCCGCCAAGAAGGTGGAGCAGATCCGGGCGCACGGCGCGCACCTCGAACTCGTCCCCGGCGACCGCGAGGCCACCGCTGAGGCCGCCCGCGCTGCCGCCGACACTCCCGGCACGTTCTACGCGAGCCACGTCTACAACCCGTACTTCCTGCACGGCACGAAGACGTACGTCTACGAACTGTGGGAGGACCTGGGCGGCACGCTCCCCGAGGCGATCGTCGTCCCCGTCGGCAACGGCACCCTGCTCCTCGGCGCGGCCCTCGGCATCGGCGAGCTCCACGCCCACGGTCTGATCGCCGAGCGTCCCGCGCTGATCGCGGTCCAGGCCGAGACGGTCTCCCCGCTCGCGGCCGCTTTCCGCGCCGGCGCCGGGGAGCTGCTCGACGACGGCGCGCCACCACGGCCGACGCTCGCCGAGGGCATCGCGATCCCCCGTCCTGCGCGCGCCCGGCAGATCCTGCGGGCCGTACGCGAGTCCGGCGGCACCTTTCTCACGGTGACGGAGGATCAGATCCGGGCCGCACAGCTGGATCTGGCCGCCCGTGGACTGTTCGTCGAGTCCACGGGCGTCGCGTGCTGGGCGGCAGCGGGCGGGTGGACCGACCGCGCGGCCGTGGTCCCGCTGTGCGGGGCGGGCCTGAAGACCGGCCTGGCTCCTGGGCCGTAGCCTCACTCGGTCCAGTAGGTGTCGTGCTTGATGAAGAACTCCGCCTGTTCCTGAGGCGACCACTCGGTGGCGACCTCCGCGACCTTCTCGAAATACTCCTCGCGCGGTGCTCCCGGCGTGAAGAGCAGCAGCATCGACGCCAGGGCGTCCGAGTCATTGCGGAAGGCGTGCAGACCGCCCTGCGGCACATACAGGAAGTCGCCCGCCGTCCCGTCGATCCAGCTTTCGCCGTTGTAGAGCCGCACCGTCCCCTCGATGATGAAGAAGGACTCCGAGATCGACTTGTGGAAGTGCGTCTTGGGGCCGCCCGCCCTCGGGGCCATGTCCATCCGGTAGAGCCCGAACTCCCCGCCGGTGGAAGCGGTGGTGGCCAGATAGTGCGTACGGCTCCCGGTCTGCGACCGCAGATTCGCGGCTGTGTCCGCCGGCCGGAATTCCGCGATGATTTCGCCCTTGCCCTCGACGTATTTCGGGTCGGGGTACGACATGTCCCACTCCTCTTTCTCGCCGTCAGCCGTTCACCACGCGCGTCCTGCACCGCCCGGCCGGGCGCGACCAATGCGGCGCCCTGTGATGAGCCTCTCGCACAGGCCTCCCCCTACACCACTCGTCGCGAGCGCCCTGATCGCGGCAGAGTCCCTCCCTCCGTGCCCGCGGCCCTACGGGTCGCGCGAGCCGCGAGCGGCGGACCGCGGGACCCAAGGAGCGAGACCGCTCCCTCGCACCTCAGAGCAGCAGGAACTACCCGAGGCCCGCGCACGCCACGACGACCTGCGCGGTCTTCACGTTGCCGGGCGCGGCCCGAGGCCGGAGGATCCAGCACATGGACAGGACGACAGTCGTCAACCTCAAGGGCCATCGCGACGACCCCGAGTACGCGGACGTCGTCTACGTGGGCCGCGCCATGCACCGCGGCGGCTGGCACCTCGACGGCTCCCCCCTGGCCAGCCCATTCCGCCCGGGCCCCGACGGCACCCGCGAAGAGGTCGTCGAAAAGTACCGCGCATATCTACTGGCCCGCCCTGACCTCCTCGCCCACCTCCCGACCCTGCGCGGCCGCCGACTCGGCTGCTGGTGCGTCCCGGAACGCTGCCACGCGGAGGTGCTCGCGGAATTGGCGGACGCGGGCGAGCGTCGCACAGCAAAGGCCCGCTGACCTCTCCAGCACAGGTCGGCGGGCCTTCCATTGAACGGATCAGACGTTGAAGCGGAACGTATCCGGGCCGATCCTGACCTGCGGCAGAGGCCGCAGGTACAGCGCTGACCTGGCTTTTCTGCGCCTACTTGCGTTGGTCGGCAATAGTCGCTTACGGCTGTGCTGCGGACTGTTTGCGGACTGCTCGTAACGTCGTCGTCCGGCTGGCGAACCCTGGCAGGCCTTCAATAGCGAGGCATGTTCGGGACGGCCTTCTCCGCAAGCTCGATGAGCGCCTCCACCTTCGACACGTCGGCGGCGACCTCCTCCGGAGTCACCGAAGGAGCCTCCGACGACCGGTACTCGACCTCGTTTCGCCGGGCGCGCATGCGGTTGAACGGGGACGCAGGATGGACCCCAGCGGCGGATCGAGTTGGGCCCGCACGGCCTCGTAAACAGCCGTGCGCCCGCCACGACTCGTCACGCGCAGGCCCTGGTTCTGCAATACGGCGGCCAATGCTCTGCGCGCGGCATCGTACGCCAGCGTGTACGCGCCCTCCGGATCCTTCGCCAACAGTTGACGCGCGGAGTCGACATGCGTGCGCGCCCGGGCAAGCTCCGCCTCGGCTGCGTGACGCGAAGCGGGAACCCGCTCGATCTCACCGCTGCCGATGAGAGCATCGATCGTCGCCCGCCCCTTGTCCCAACCCGCCATCACGCCTCCTGATCAAGGTTCAACTGGACCAGCGGACGCTCTCGGACGCTGGTGAGAAACGGGTCATCAGTGTCCGTGGTCCATGCCTCGGTCGTGACCCGGTGGACGTTGACCTCGCGGTGCAGCCGACGGGAGACGTCCTCAGCGAGGTCGAAGAGGGAGTCGGGGTCCGGATCACCCACCACGAGGACATCGACATCGGCCGGCGGCGGACCCGGCTCGCCGTTGTAGCGCGCGGCCCATGAGCCGTAGATGTATGCCTCGACGACACCGGCGAACCCGGCCAGTGCCTCGGACAACAGGGGAAGCGGTCCGTACGTCGCCGCAATCAGATCGGCCAGCGGCCCTGCCAGCGGAGTGTCAGTGCGGCTGGATACCAGCCGACTCCGCCCGACCCGGCGATCGCGAAGGATGCCCCCGCTGGCCATGGCAGCACCGTAGCTGCCGGGTATGACATCGCGGCCACACCTTTTCCTCCCCCACGGTTCGCCGCTCTGCCAGCGCAGAGTCTTGGCAGCCCCATCGGCGCGAACTGCCGAGGTCAGAATGGGTCAGGCCCAACAGACAGCGTCGCCGAGCTTGATCCTGCCGGGGGTGGTGACCTGTGCGTAGTCTCCGGCGCAGGGTTGGGGAGCCATCGAGTCCAGGGGCGTGATCCGGTTGTGGTCGGCCAGCACCCGTAGGGCGGCCGTGTCCCGGGGCACGGGTCCGTGCGCGAGGGTGGGGATGGCGCACCGCGGTGTGCGGGCGATGACGTGGAGGGTGAGGTCGTCGCCTATGCGCAGGGTGCGGCCGGGCCAGTCGTTCTCGGGGAAACCGCAGCCTGGTGTGTCGATGACGATGTTGGGGCGGTAGCGCACGACATCGGCGGCGCCCGGGGCAAGGGTGTTGATCCGGGCCAGGGCCGCCGTGGTGAACAGATGCATCGGCGCGAAGTCGACGAACGTGCCGGCAGGTGCCGCGCCGCCGATGTGGCCGACGTCGAGTCCGACAAGGGATACACGTGCTGCTCAACGCGGGAGCACACAGACAGGCGGGGGCGCACTGCTCAGCGAGGACAGCGGAGGATGGCCGACGAAGCCCTGAACGAGTTCGGCTCGAGCCTCGTCGGCCACTTGTATTTTGGGCATTAACTCCCCCACATCAGCGACGTGGTGGAATTCATGAACTGAAGCGGAACTCCACAACATCTCACTCACCAGCCGACACGGCGCCGAAGTAGCCGACACCCTCAAGTACTTCTCCGGGCGCCTGGCCGCCGCCTTCGTCTACGCCGGCATCGACATCCCCGGATCCGGCCTGCTGTCCGGCGGGCCGGAGTTCAGCCCTTGCCGAACGGGGCGGAGAGGATGTCCTCACGCACCGCACCGAGCTGCATCAGGAAGTTCAGGAGATCGTCGACGAACCAGTCCTCTACGATTCCTTCGTCGCTGCACCGGTAGAAAGCCATACCGGTGAACACGACCTCCGTTCCGCCGCTTCCCGGCCCCTCCGCGAAAGCACCGGTGTTGGTTCCCGCCATCCGCAGCCGGGCTGCTACGAGATCACCCTCGCAGATGAGGTGCAGAACCTCGACCCGAAGATCCGGTACGGCCTTCCAGAAACCCCCGATGAATGCCTGGAGCGTCGCAATATCGGTGAAATCACCCACCCCGGCACCCGCATGGATGACAACGCTTTCCGCCCACGGCTTGGTCAGCTGCGACGGGTCGTGCGAGTTGATGCCCTTGATGAAATCCCGCACGAACTGCTTGTATTTCTCCGACATATCCGCCATTTCAGGCTCCTCTTTCATGCGCGACCACACTGCCATGGGTCACTGAGCTTGTACTTTGCCGGGTCTTCCGGGGACCGGGAACCGGAAGCCGCCGTCACCGCGGCAGGCCGGCAGTCAGGTGCTGCTTGAAGAACGTGTCGATCTTCGCTACGGCCGGGGTGACGTACTCGGGCCGGTCGTAGAGGTCGAAGTGGCGGCCGCCCTGGATCAGGTGCAGTTCCTTGGGTTCGTTGGCCCTGGCGTACACGGCCTCGCTCTGTCCCAGGGTCTCGGCCTTGTCGCCGGCAATCACCAGCAGCGGTGTGGGGGCGAGCAGCTCCACGGTGTCCAGTGCGGAGAAGTGGATCATTTTGTCGTAGGACCACAGCAGTGTCCGGTTGGCCCAGTTCGGGTCCTCGTTGCGCTCGGTGAGGTAGAACTTCTTGCCGTTCTCCCGCCACTCGTCCAACTGGCCTTCGGCCAGGAAGGGGACGTAGACGGGGCGGCCGGTGCGGGAGTACGTCTCCCGCGCGCCCTGTGCGGCGGCCATGATGCCCTGCCAGTCACCCGCGGCCAGGACCGTGGCCCGCAGGTCGGGCAACCCGCTCGCGGTGGCCACGGCCTTGATGCGTCGATCCGTCACGGCCGCCGCGGGCGCGTAGCCGCCGCCCGCGCACACCCCGATCGCGGCGATGCGGTCTCCGTCGACCTCGGGCCGGCCGGTCAGGAAGGTGACCGCGCCCTTGATGTCCTCGATCTTGGCGAACGGGTCCTCGTCGGTGCGCGGGAACCCGGGGCTCTCGCCGTAGCTGGTGTGATCGAAGGCGAGGGCGGCATACCCGAGCGCGGCGAGGCGCGTGGCGTATACGGCCGGGGCCTGCCCCTTGGTTCCGGAGGCGGGACCCACGACCACGACGGCCGGAACCCGTTCCCCGGCGTGCAACTCGTCCGGCAGATACAGGTGCCCCACCAACTGGTTTCCGTGGCTCGCGAAGGTGACATCCTGACGCATGACTCTGGCCTTTCATCCTGGGAAAAGGTGCCGTCTGACACAGCACAGCGTCCCGCGTGCAGCCGGATACAGCCAGGCCAGGCTCTTTCCTGGGAAGGATTGTTCCTGGGAAAGAACCTGGAACAGTACGGTTGGGGTTCCCAGGTGGATACTGACGACATGAGTACGCGCAGCCTCCGCCCCGAAGAGCTCGGCGCCTTCCTCAAGGCACGCCGGAGCGACCTCACCCCCGCTGCCGTCGGCCTCGCGGACGGCAGTGGCGTCCGCCGTGTCCGGGGACTGCGGCGCGAGGAAGTGGCTCAGCTCGCGATGATCAGCACCGACTACTACACACGCCTGGAGCAGGGACGCCTCGCCGGCGCCTCCTCCACCGTTCTCGACGGCATCGCCGCTGCCCTGCGGCTCACGGCGGACGAGCGCACGTACCTCTTCCAACTCGCCGACAAGACCGACCGGCAGGCACCCCACAGGCCCGCCGGCCCCGAGCGCGTCCATCCCCAGCTCCGGCTCCTCATCGACAACCTGCGCGACAGCCCCGCCATGGTGCTGGGCAGATGGCTCGACGTACTGGCGTGGAACCCGCTCGCCACCGCGGTCTTCCGCGACTTCGCCGAGGTCCCCGCGGGCCGGCGCAACTTCCTGCGCATGCTCTTCCTGGACTCCCAGGTCCGCGACCGCTACGCCGAATGGCACCCCGTCGCGCGCAACTGCGTCGGCTTCGTCCGCGCCGCCGCGGAGGGGATCGTGGAACCGCGCCTTGCCTCACTCGTCGGCGAACTCTCCCTGCGGGACACCGACTTCCGCACCTGGTGGGCCGAGCGCCACGCCAGCTACCAGACCCGCGGCACCAAGAACCTCACCCATCCCGAGGCCGGCGACTACGCCCTCGACTGGCAGGTGCTGCGCAGCCCTGACGAAGGCCAGACCGTGATGGTGATGACGGCCGAGCCCGGCAGCCACGGCCTGGAGGTCCTGCGGCGCCTCATCGCGAGCTGAGCTCCGCCCGCCCGACCTGGCCGGTCGCTGACTCGGCGAACTGGTTGGTGTCGAGCACCGCCTCGTACAGCTGCCCGCCCCGGACGACCGTCTCCCGATTGCTCCGCCCCATTTCGCCCCACGCCCCTCTCATCGAGTCCCCGCAACCTGTCACCTCCCCGCCCGCGCGAGGGAAGGACGCACATTGTGTACACATGCAACACTCGGTACTCTTGAGCTCATGAGCCAGATGCCCATAGAGTCCATCCGCGATGTGCGTGCCCACCTGGCCGAGGTCGTCGAGCGGGCCGACCGGGACGACGTACCCACCGTCATCACACGGCGAGGTAAAGAGGTCGCCGCCGTGGTGTCGATCGAGGTCCTGCGCAAGTACCAGGAATGGGAAGAGCGCGAGATCAACCGGATCATCGACGAGCGCATGGCGAATCCGGCAATCGGCGCCCCGATCGAGGACGTCATGAGGGAGACGCTGGCGCGCGGTGAGTGAGTACCGCACCGTCTTCCGGCCCGAGGCTCAGACGGAGCTACGCAAGATCCCCCGCGCCATAGCGCTCCGCATCCTGGCCAAGCTGACGGAGCTGGAGAGCGATCCGTTCGGCTTCAACACCACAGCCCTCGCGTCCCAGCCCGACCGCCGTCGCCTCCGGGTGGGTGATTACCGCGTCATTTACACGATCGACAATGGGGAACTGGTGGTATGGGTCGTCCACGTCGGACACCGATCCACCGTCTACGAAATGTGATCCCTTGGCGCGCCGGGGCCAGAAACCGCGGCACCGATCCAGCACGGGTACCAACAGTAGGACGTCGGAGTCCTGCGGACTGTTGCGGACAGCAAAGCAGCCTGACCTGTTTCCTCGCAGGTCAGGCCGCCTCTGCATGGTCTCTCAGACGTTGAAGCGGAACTCCACCACGTCGCCGTCCTGCATCACGTAGTCCTTGCCCTCCATGCGCGCCCTGCCCTTCGCGCGGGCCTCCGGGACCGAGCCCGCCTCCACCAGGTCGGCGAAGGAGATGACCTCGGCCTTGATGAAGCCCTTCTGGAAGTCGGTGTGGATCACACCGGCCGCCTCGGGGGCCGTCGCGCCCTTCTTGATGGTCCAGGCGCGGGTTTCCTTCGGGCCCGCCGTCAGGTACGTCTGCAGGCCAAGCGTGTCGAAGCCGACGCGGCCCAGCGTCGCCAGGCCCGGCTCTTCCTGGCCCATCGACTGGAGGAGCTCCAGCGCCTCGTCGTCGTCGAGCTCAATCAGCTCGGACTCGATCTTCGCGTTCAGGAAGATCGCCTCGGCCGGGGCGACCAGGGCGCGCTGCTCGTTCTTGAAGTCCTCGTCGACCAGTTCGTCCTCGTCCACGTTGAAGACGTAGAGGAAGGGTTTGGTGGTGAGCAGGTGCAGCTCATGCAGCAGGCGGCCCTTCTCCGTGCCGGCCGTGATGCCCGCGGCGAAGAGCGTCGTGCCGGCCTCGAGGATCTTCTGCGCCTCCTCGACCGCCGCCAGGACCGCCACCTTGTCCTTCTGGAGGCGGGACTCCTTCGTCAGGCGCGGGACCGCCTTCTCGACCGACTGGAGGTCAGCGAGGATCAGCTCGGTGTTGATCGTCTCGATGTCGTCCTTCGGCGAGACCTTGCCGTCGACATGGACGACGTTCTCGTCCTTGAAGGCGCGGATGACCTGGCAGATCGCGTCGGACTCACGGATGTTCGCCAGGAACTTGTTGCCCAGGCCCTCGCCCTCGCTCGCGCCGCGCACAATGCCCGCGATGTCGACGAAGTCGACCGTCGCCGGGAGGATCCGCTGCGAGCCGAAGATCTCGGCGAGCTTGGCGAGGCGGGCGTCGGGGACGCCGACGACGCCGACGTTCGGCTCGATGGTGGCGAACGGGTAGTTGGCCGCCAGCACGTCGTTCTTGGTCAGGGCGTTGAACAGCGTCGACTTGCCGACATTCGGCAGGCCGACGATTCCGATCGTGAGCGACACGTTGGCGACTTCCTGGAGTGAGGACTGGCTGATGGCCGTACGGGCCCGGAGGTGGGCCGATTCCCCAGTTTACGGGCGAGTCAAGCCGGGCATCGACGGCAGCCGGGAGTCGAACTCAACGCCAAGGTCAGCCAAAGGGCGTGTCCCACGCCTGATTCCTCCCCAGTCGCGACCTACTTTGTTCGGGTGGAGCAGCCCAGGACAAGTCAATCTCAGCGCCGACAGCGGCCGCAGCCCCCTCTCTCCCCCCGAGTCCCCCTTTCCCCGCAGAGCGCGCTCGCCAAGGGCGCTCTGGCGGAAGGCACCCCCGTGTACCGGGTCACGGCCCGGCCCGCGCGCACCGTGCCGCCGGTGGTGCTCGCGCTGCGCAGACTCCCCAAGCCCCGGCTGACCGGGCTCGGCGGCGGACTGTTCGGAGCCTCGACGATGTTCGCGCTCGGCTGCCTGGACTGGCTCCTGTTCGGCGGCTCCGCGGTGGTGTACGGGCTGCTGTTCCTGCCCGTGAGCGCGCTGACAGCGCTGTGGGTTCGGCAGGCGGACCTGGTCACCGCGCCGATCAGCGTTCCGATCGCGTTCGCGGTCGGGATCGTGCCGATCTCCGGCGGCACGGGTGGCTTCGGCGGCCAGGTGATGGCGGTGATCACCGCACTCGCTGTGCACGCCGGCTGGCTGTACGGCGGCACGCTGATCGCGGGGCTCATCACGTGCGCCCGAAAGATCCGCATGATGACCCGCCGCCAGCGCCGCACCCGCCCGGCCCCCCCGCCGCGCCGCGGCTAGACCCCGGCCGGCGTCCGCGGCCAAGCCCAAGCAGACGCGCTCCATGGACGGTCCCACCCCGCGCCCGACCAAGGGCTGGGGCTCCGGCAATCCGGCCCCGCCGCCCGGGTCCGCGATGCGGAGCCCCTAGGGCTCAGCCCCGCGGACCGTCCCCGGGCCGCCCCAGGTCCGGTCTCCCGTACCCAGCGCCGCCCGCTCGCCCCCTACCTCCCCGTCGCCGCCATCGCCGCGCCTACGATTCCCGCGTCGTTCCGGAGCTCCGCCGGGACGATCTCCGCCCTGATTCCCTCGATCAGCGGCAGAAACCTGTCCGCCTTGCGGCTCACCCCGCCGCCAATGATGAAAAGCTCCGGCGAGAACAACATCTCCACGTGCGCCAGGTACTTCTGCACCCGGTGCGCCCACTGCTGCCAGCTCATTTCATGGTCCTCTTTGACCTTCGTCGACGCGCGCTTCTCCGCCTCGTGGCCGTTCAGCTCGAGGTGGCCGAGCTCGGTGTTCGGCACCAGGCGGCCGTCGACGAAGACCGCGCTGCCGATGCCCGTGCCGAACGTCAGCAGGATCACCGTGCCCTTACGGCCGCGGCCCGCGCCGAACGTCATCTCCGCGATGCCCGCCGCGTCCGCGTCGTTCAGGACCGTCACCGGCCGGCCCCCGAGACGGTCGCCCAGCAGTTTCGAGGCGTCCATGCCGACCCAGCGCTTGTCGACATTTGCCGCCGTACGCGTAACGCCGTCCACGACGACACCGGGAAACGTGATGCCGACCGGGCCCGACCAGCCGAAATTGCCGACCACCTCGGCCACGCCGTCCGCCACCGCGTCGGGCGTCGCCGGGTGCGGGGTCAGGACTTTGCAGCGCTCCTGCGTCAGTTGGCCACGCTCAAGGTCCACGGGTGCGCCCTTGATGCCGGATCCGCCGATGTCCACTCCGAACACGTTCATGGACACAACGTTACGGGCAGCCTCCGACAGTTACTTCCCGGACAGCCCCGCCGCCTCCGCGCGCAGATCGCGCCGGAGCTCCTTCGGCAGCGAGAAGGTGATCGACTCCTCCGCCGCCTTCACGATCTCGACGTCCTCGAATCCGTGCTGCGAAAGCCACTCCAGTACGCCCTCGACCAGCACCTCGGGCACGGACGCGCCCGACGTGACGCCGACCGTCGAGACGCCGTCCAGCCACGCCTCGTCGATCTCCTCCGCGAAGTCCACCAGATGTGCGTCGCCCGCCCCCGCGCCCAGCGCCACCTCGACCAGCCGCACCGAGTTCGAGGAGTTCTTGGAACCGACCACGATGACCAGGTCCGCCTCCGCGCCCATCTGCTTCACCGCGATCTGGCGGTTCTGCGTGGCGTAGCAGATGTCGTCGCTCGGCGGCGAGATCAGCTGCGGGAACTTCTCCTTCAGCTTGTCCACCGTCTCCATCGTCTCGTCGACCGACAGCGTGGTCTGCGAGAGCCAGACGACCTTCGACTCGTCCCGTACGGACACATTCGCGACGTCCTCGGGGCCGTCCACGAGCGTAATGTGGTCGGGGGCCTCGCCGGACGTGCCGATGACTTCCTCGTGGCCGTCGTGGCCGATCAGCAGGATGTCGTAGTCCTCGTCCGCGAAGCGCACGGCTTCCTTGTGGACCTTGGTGACCAGCGGGCACGTCGCGTCGATCGTCGCGAGCTTGCGCTGAGCCGCCTCCTCGTGGACGACCGGCGCCACGCCGTGCGCGGAGAACATGACGATCGACCCCTCGGGGACCTCCGCCGTCTCGTCGACGAAGATCGCGCCCTTCTTCTCCAGGGTCTGTACGACGTACTTGTTGTGGACGATCTCGTGGCGGACATAGATCGGCGACCCGTACTGCTCCAGGGCCTTCTCCACGGCGATCACGGCACGGTCCACGCCCGCGCAGTAGCCACGGGGAGCGGCGAGCAGGACGCGTCGGGCAGGAGTCGTAGCAGTCATGCCCCCCATCGTAAGGCCGCCCAGAAGGGCCGAGAGATCACCCGCCACGCGAGCGTGGCCGGCTGGTTCGTGGTGCGCCTGATGGACGGCCCGCCCAACTTTGCTGCCGCATCTCGCGGTGCCGGTGCTCGGCACGATCAGGCGCGTCCCGTACGACGGTCGGCACGGGCCGCGTTGTCGCACCCGGCCGATACGCTCGCCCGTATGGCTCTCAATACGTCCGCGGAAGCTCCGCTGCCGGTCGGCGAGGTGTCACGGCTCATCGGAGGGTGGATCGACCGGCTCGGCGCCGTCTGGGTGGAGGGGCAGATCACCCAGCTCTCGCGCCGGCCGGGCGCCGGGGTCGTCTTCATGACCCTGCGCGATCCCTCGTACGACATCTCCGTGAGCGTCACCTGCTTCCGGCAGGTCTTCGACGCGGTCGCCGACGTCGTGGCGGAAGGCGCGCGCGTGGTGGTGCACGCCAAGCCGGAGTGGTACGCACCACGGGGGCAGCTGTCGCTGCGGGCCGTGGAGATAAAGCCGGTGGGGATCGGCGAACTGCTGGCGCGCCTGGAACAGTTGAAGCGGACCCTGGGCGCGGAGGGGCTGTTCGCCGTCGAGCGCAAGAAGTCGCTGCCGTTCCTGCCGCACCGGGTGGGGCTGGTGTGCGGGCGGGCATCGGCAGCCGAGCGCGACGTGCTGGAGAACGCGCGGCGGCGGTGGCCTGCCGTCCGCTTCGAGGTGCGCAATGTCGCCGTGCAGGGGGTGCACGCGGTGCCCCAAGTCGTCCAGGCAGTCAAGGAGCTGGACGAGCTCACGGACGTGGACGTGATCATCGTGGCGCGGGGCGGCGGCAGCGTGGAGGATCTGCTGCCGTTCTCGGACGAACAGCTGGTACGCGCAGTGTCCGAGTGCCGTACGCCCGTGGTGTCGGCGATCGGGCACGAGCCGGACTCGCCGCTGCTCGACCTGGTGGCCGATCTGCGGGCGTCGACGCCAACGGACGCGGCGAAGAAGGTCGTACCGGACGTCGGCGAGGAGCTGGACCGGGTGCGGCAGCTGCGCGACCGTGCGCTGCGCACTGTCCAGGGGCTGCTCGACCGCGAGGAGCGGGGTCTTGCCCATGCGCTGGCCCGCCCGTCGATCGAGCATCCGCACCGGATGGTGGACGAGCGCGAGGCGGAGGTGGACGCGCTGGTGGCCCGCAGCCGGCGGGTGCTCGGCCACCTCCTTGACCGCGCGGACTCGGAGCTGGCGCACACCCGGGCCCGGGTGGTCTCGCTGTCGCCGGCGGCGACCCTGGAGCGGGGGTACGCGGTGCTGCAGCGGGCGGACGGGGCGGTCGTCCGCTCGCCGGAGGAGGTCGCGGCGGGCGACGAGCTGCGCGCACGGGTCTCGGAGGGCGAGCTGAACGTCGTTGTCGTACCTCACGCATAGGGTGGATCGCATGGCTGCCAACACGGACGAGGCCGCGCTCGGCTACGAGCAGGCGCGGGACGAGCTGATCGAGGTCGTACGCCGCCTGGAGGCGGGCGGCACGACGCTCGAGGAGTCGCTGGCCCTGTGGGAGCGCGGCGAGGAGCTGGCGAAGGTCTGCCGCCGCTGGCTGGAGGGCGCCCGCGCCCGGCTCGACGCGGCGCTGTCCGAGGGTGAGCGCGAGGCCGGGGCTGCCGGAACCACTGAGAACTGAGCAGGTCAGAAAGGTTTTCCCCTGTGAGTCGGGTCACCCTGGGCATGTAGTTGAAATTTAACGTACCGGGGTACGGTTACCTCCGTCGTAATAGCCCCCTGCATGCCCGGAAGGTACGTCTGCAATGACCCTCGCCCTTGACTCCGCCGCCCAGGACCTCCTCTTCCGCGAAGCCCGCACCGCCAACACCTTCACCGACGAGCCGGTGAGCGAGGAGCAGGTCCAGGCCATCTACGACCTCGTCAAGTACGCCCCGACCTCGATGAACATTCAGCCGCTGCGTGTCGTCCTGGTCCGCTCCGCCGAGGCCCGCGAGCGCCTGGTGAGCCACCTCTCGGAGGGCAACCAGCAGAAGACCGCCCAGGCCCCGCTGGTCGCGGTCCTCGCCACGGACCACGAGTTCCACGAGGAGCTGCCGACCCAGTTCCCGCACTTCCCGCAGGCCAAGGACGCGGTCTTCGGCGAGCGCCAGGTGCGCGAGCAGGCCGGCACCTTCAACGCGTCCCTGCAGGTCGGCTACTTCATCATCGGCGTACGCGCCGCAGGCCTGGCCGCGGGCCCGATGACCGGCTTCGACTCCGAGGGCCTCACCAAGGAGTTCTTCCCCGAGGGTGACCACTCCGTGCTGGCCGTCGTCAACATCGGCAAGCCGGGCGAGGCCGCCTGGTTTCCGCGCTCCCCGCGTCTGACGTACGACGAGGTCGTCACCACCGTCTGAGCCGTCACGCGGCCATCAAGCGGCCACCACGCGAAGGCCGCCGCACCCCAAGCGGGTGCGGCGGCCTTCGCCATGAGTCATGACGTACGCAGCGCGGCCGCCATCTCCGCGAGCCGCTGCGCCGACGCCGTGCCCGTGACGACCGTCGTCCCACCCTTGTCGTGACGCACCAGGGCGTCGTACTTCGGCCCCTCCCAGCGCTCCCAGGCCGCGCCCGCGATCTGCTGCGTGCGGTCCGTCTTCGTGGCCTGCTGACTGACCTGCGGGATGTACTTGCGGGCCGGCACCGTGGACTGCTCGACCGCGACGTACTCGCCGTCCGGGTCCAGGAAGCCGAGGTGCCAGGCGTTGCCGTCGGTCCCCTTGTACGAGACGGACGTCGGCTTCCACTCCTTCGCAAGGCCCTCCGGCGCCGCCACCGGATACGGCGCCGCGCGCCGTGCCGTCACCAACTCCACCCGGTAGTCGACCGCCCTGATCGGGTCGGCCTTGTCATCGTGCGGAATGAACACATAGATCACTGCCACGACGGCGCCAATGAGCGCCATCGACAGCACCATGTCGCGCACCGTCTGTCTGCCTCGCATACCTGCCACGCCCCCATGGTCGCATCAAGGTGGCGTGCTCAAACGTTGCCCCCTCTGCTCAATTTGTCGACGTACAGATAGAGTCGGATCACCCTCTTTCCGGCCGTCGTCGTACAGAAAGGTGCGCTCCGATGACCGAGCACAATCTTCCGTCCCAGCTCGAAGTCTCCCCCGAGGCGCCCGACCGCAACCTGGCCCTGGAGCTCGTCCGGGTCACCGAGGCCGCCGCCATGGCCGCCGGCCGGTGGGTCGGCCGCGGCGACAAGATCGGCGCGGACGGCGCGGCGGTCAAGGCCATGCGGACCCTCGTCTCCACCGTCTCGATGAACGGCATCGTCGTCATCGGCGAGGGCGAGAAGGATGAAGCCCCGATGCTGTTCAACGGCGAGCGGATCGGCGACGGCACCGGCCCCGAGGTCGACATCGCCGTGGATCCGATCGACGGCACCACGCTCAACGCCAAGGGCATGCCCAACGCCATCGCCGTCCTCGCCGCCGCCGACCGCGGCGCCATGTTCGACCCGTCCGCGGTCTTCTACATGGACAAGCTCGTCACCGGCCCCGAGGCCGCCGACTTCGTCGACATCAACGCCCCCGTGTCGGTCAACATCCGCCGGGTCGCCAAGGCCAAGAAGTCCTCGCCCGATGACGTCACCGTCGTCATCCTGGACCGCCCCCGCCACGAGGGCATCGTCAAGGAGATCCGCGAGACCGGCGCGCGCATCAAGTTCATCTCGGACGGCGATGTCGCGGGCTCGGTCATGGCCGTGCGCGAAGGCACCGGCGTCGACATGCTGATGGGCGTCGGCGGCACGCCCGAGGGCATCATCTCTGCCTGTGCGATCAAGTGTCTCGGCGGCACCATCCAGGGCAAGCTCTGGCCCAAGGACGACGCCGAGCGGCAGCGCGCGCTCGACGCCGGACACGACCTGGACCGGGTGCTCCACACGAACGACCTGGTCAGCGGCGACAACGTGTTCTTCGTCGCCACCGGCATCACCGACGGCGAGCTGCTGCGCGGCGTCCGCTACCGCGCCGAAACCGCCACCACCTCGTCGCTGGTGATGCGCTCCAAGTCCGGCACGATCCGCCAGATCGACTCGGTCCACCGCCTGTCGAAGCTGCGCGCGTACAGCGCCATCGACTTCGACCGCGCGAAGTAGGAACCAGCCGCAGATACGGGAAGGGGCGCCCCCAAGTGTGGTGGGGCGCCCTTCCCGTGTGTGCGCGTCCGTACCGTCCGACGCCTCGTCGACCGTCAGGCCGCCGACGCCGACTTCTTGCTTTCGACCTCGCGCCGCCTGCGCCGGGCCAGCACCACGCGGCGCTCGGCCGCCGTCAGCCCGCCCCACACGCCGTACGGCTCGGGCTGGAGCAGGGCATGCTCCCGGCACTCGACCATCACCGGGCAGCGGGCGCAGACCCGCTTGGCAGCCTCCTCGCGCGACAGCCTCGCGGCCGTCGGCTCCTTGGACGGGGCGAAGAACAGTCCGGCTTCGTCCCGACGGCACACCGCCTCCGCGTGCCAGGGTCCGGCCTGATCTTCCCGAGCGGGAATTCGCTGGGGCGGAACGGCGGCGACCTGCAAGGACTGATGCGGCAGTTGCAGCACGGTCTACTCCTGACGACGGCTTCGCGAGCGAGAGACGATGCAGCACTCCCTACCCGCTGTGCGCACTCCTATTCACTGAGTGGCACTCAGTTCCGACGCACGGAATTGCGCACCGGCGCTCGCGGCCGGAAGGCACTCCGGAGCGCAGCCGTCAGCCGAAGTGTTTGCGCAGGCCGTGATGGAGATCGGAGATGCGGCGGCCTCGCTTGGGCTTGGCCTCGACATTGCCGAAAACCGAGTAGCCGTTGACGACGACGACCGGGGCCGCGGGGTCTTCGGCCTCCAGAGTGAGGACGTCGAAGTTGCCGAAGAAGCCGGTGCCGCACCCGCGCAGCGAGATGTTCTCCGGGACCCGGACCTCGACATTGCCGAAGATGGACGTCGCGTTGATCACGGTCAGCCGCTGCCCGAAGAGCGCCTCGGTGAGGTCGATCTCGATGTTGCCGAACAGCGAGAAGGCATTGGTGCGGCGGCCGACGCGCCAGCGGCCCTTGCGGGTGGAGCTGGAGAAGACGGCGATCAGGTTGTCGGCCGGTCCGTCGGGTCCGGCGGACTCTTCGGGCCCGTACGCGTACGAGGCGGCGTCCGGGCGCCCGCGGGTCGCAGGCAGGTCCTGGACGATCGGTTCGAGCTCGCCGACAGTCTTGGCGCGGTAGACGGCGTCGATCCGCTCGGAGTGCTCCTCGGCGTCCAGCCGGCCCTCGGCCAGGGCGTCCCTGAGGATGTCCGCGATCCGGTCACGGTCGGCATCGGAGGCACGGATGGCAGCGCCGGGTTCCGCGTGGGCGACCGGCTTCTGGGGGTGCTTGTCGAGGTCCACGGATCCAGCGTAGCGAAACGCGATAGATCGCGACTAGTGCCCCACGCCGCTTGTCGCCAAACTCTGCAGACTTCGCCCGGGGGGGGGACCCCAAGGGCTTGATCTCAGTGAGCCCTACCTCACAAGCTCGGCTGCCGCGCGGCGTTCTACGCTGGGGTGCGCGTTGCCAGTGGAGGCCGCGTCGCCGTCTGCCGAGTGAGGAATGGCCGTAATGCCAGAGTTTGCGTACTCCGATCTGCTTCCGCTGGGAGAGGACACCACGCCGTATCGGCTGGTGACCGCCGAGGGAGTCTCCACCTTTGAGGCCGACGGGCGTACGTTCCTCAAGGTCGAGCCGGAGGCACTGCGCACGCTCGCCGCCGCGGCCATGCACGACATCTCGCACTACCTGCGGCCCGCGCACCTCGCGCAACTGCGCCGTATCGTCGACGATCCCGAAGCCTCCTCCAACGACAAGTTCGTCGCGCTCGACCTGCTCAAGAACGCGAACATCGCAGCCGCCGGCGTCCTCCCCATGTGCCAGGACACCGGCACCGCGATCGTGATGGGCAAGCGCGGCCAGAACGTGCTGACGGCAGGCGGCGACGAGGAAGCCCTCTCGCACGGCATCTACGACGCGTATACCAAGCTCAACCTGCGCTACTCGCAGATGGCTCCGCTCACCATGTGGGAGGAGAAGAACACGGGCTCCAACCTCCCCGCCCAGGTCGAGCTGTACGCCACCGACGGCGGCGCGTACAAGTTCCTGTTCATGGCCAAGGGCGGTGGCTCGGCCAACAAGTCGTTCCTCTACCAGGAGACCAAGGCGGTCCTGAACGAGGCCTCCATGATGAAGTTCCTGGAGGAGAAGATCCGCTCACTCGGTACGGCGGCGTGCCCGCCGTACCACCTCGCGATCGTCGTCGGCGGCACGTCCGCCGAGTTCGCGCTGAAGACCGCGAAGTACGCCTCCGCGCACTACCTCGACGAGCTGCCCGCCGAGGGCTCCCCGACCGGCCACGGCTTCCGCGACAAGGAGCTGGAGGAGAAGGTCTTCGAGCTCACTCAGAAGATCGGCATCGGCGCGCAGTTCGGCGGCAAGTACTTCTGCCACGACGTCCGCGTGGTCCGGCTGCCGCGGCACGGCGCCTCGCTGCCCGTCGCGATCGCCGTATCCTGCTCGGCCGACCGCCAGGCGACCGCGAAGATCACCGCGGAGGGCGTGTTCCTGGAGCAGCTGGAGACCGACCCGGCGCGCTTCCTGCCGGACACGACCGACGCTGAGCTCAATGGCGGCTCCGCCGCGGGCCTCGACGAGGCGGGGGAGGTCGTACGGGTCGACCTCAACCGGCCGATGGACGAGGTGCTCGCCGAGCTGACCAAGTACCCCGTCAAGACGCGGCTCTCGCTGACCGGCCCGCTCGTCGTCGCCCGCGACATCGCGCACGCCAAGATCAAGGAGCGGCTCGACGCGGGTGAGGATATGCCGCAGTACCTGAAGGACCACCCGGTCTACTACGCGGGCCCGGCAAAGACGCCCGAGGGTTACGCCTCGGGCTCGTTCGGTCCGACCACGGCGGGCCGGATGGACTCCTACGTCGAGCAGTTCCAGGCGGCGGGCGGCTCCAAGGTCATGCTCGCCAAGGGCAACCGGAGCAAGCAGGTCACCGACGCGTGCGGCTCGCACGGCGGCTTCTACCTGGGCTCGATCGGCGGTCCGGCGGCGCGGCTCGCGCAGGACTGCATCAAGAAGGTCGAGGTCGTCGAGTACGAGGAGCTCGGGATGGAGGCGGTGTGGAGGATCGAGGTCGAGGACTTCCCCGCGTTCATCGTCGTGGACGACAAGGGCAACGACTTCTTCACGGAGCCGGCGCCGGCGCCCACGTTCACGTCGATCCCGGTCCGGGGGCCCGGGCTGGCGTAACGCCTGCGGCGGGCTTTCCCCGGCCCGCCCCTTCCCACTGTGTCGATTTGCGGCTCCGCCGCGTGGGGGGCGCCCCAGACCCCGCTCCTCAATCCCCCAACGGGCTGGATTCTCCAGCCCGTTGGGGGTCCGCGACACGCTACTCGCGGCCCTCGCCCACCAGGACGAAGCCCGGGGGAGTTCAAGGACACCGCCCGCGCAACTCGCCTCACGCAGCCCGGAGTTGTAGAGCTGCGGGTGTGGAAGGACTGACGGACCGAATTTGGATTCCGGCGGGAAGGGGTTGGTGATGCCCACATACAGCCCGCGCGCCCAGGTGTTCTCCATGCAGACTACGCGCCGCAGCAGGAGACGTTGTATGTGACGTCGGCCGCGATGCCCGTGCGGTGGATGGCCACGTCGGGCGCGAGCGGTGGCACCAGTTGTCGGGGCCGTTGGTGCCGGGCTCGTACGTGCGGCCTCCCCGGTTCATGGCTGTCACCGGTATTTACTGGCGGGTAGCGCACTTGGGAATAGGCGGACCAAGACAAGTGCTCACCTTTTCTGGGAGGTACGAAGACGATGAACGACGCCAGCGAGTACCGGATCGAGCACGACTCCATGGGTGAGGTGCGGGTGCCCGCACACGCCAAGTGGCGGGCCCAGACGCAGCGGGCCGTGGAGAACTTCCCCATCTCGGGGCAGCGTCTCGAGCGGTCCCACATCGAGGCCCTGGCCCGGATCAAGGCGGCCGCTGCCCAGGTCAACGCTGAACTGGGCGTGCTCGACAAGGACATCGCGGGCGCGATCGCCGACGCCGCCGCGGAGGTCGCGGAGGGCCGCTGGGACGAGCACTTCCCGGTGGACGTTTTCCAGACAGGCTCCGGCACCTCGTCGAACATGAACGCCAATGAGGTCATCGCGACGCTGGCCACCGAACGCCTCGGCCGCGAGGTGCACCCCAACGACCATGTGAACGCCTCCCAGTCGTCCAACGACGTCTTCCCCTCCTCCATCCACATCGCGGCGACGGCGGCCGTGACCGGCGATCTGATCCCGGCGCTGGAGCATCTGGCGGCCTCGCTGGAGCGCAAGTCCGCCGAGTTCGCGGACGTCGTCAAGTCCGGTCGTACACATCTGATGGACGCGACTCCCGTCACGCTGGGCCAGGAGTTCGGCGGCTACGCCGCGCAGATCCGGTACGGGGTGGAGCGGCTGACGGCCTCGCTGCCCCGCCTCGCCGAACTCCCCCTGGGCGGTACGGCGGTGGGTACCGGCATCAACACCCCGCCCGGCTTCTCGGCCGCGGTCATCGCCGAGGTCGCGCGGGCGACCGGGCTGCCGCTGACCGAGGCACGCAACCACTTCGAGGCGCAGGGCGCGCGGGACGGTCTCGTGGAGACGAGCGGTCAGCTCCGCACCATCGCGGTCTCGCTCACCAAGATCTCCAACGACCTGCGCTGGATGGCATCGGGCCCGCGTACCGGTCTCGCGGAGATCAACCTCCCCGACCTCCAGCCCGGCTCCTCGATCATGCCCGGCAAGGTCAATCCGGTGATCCCGGAGGCCGTGCTGATGGTCGCGGCCCAGGTGACCGGCAACGACGCCACGGTCGCGACCGCGGGCGCCGCGGGAAACTTCGAGCTGAACGTCATGCTCCCGGTCATCGCCAAGAACCTGCTGGAGTCCGTCAGGCTCCTCGCCAACGCCACGCGTCTGCTGGCGGACCGTACCGTCGACGGCATCACGGCGAACGCCGAGCGGGCCCGGGAGTACGCCGAGTCCTCGCCGTCCGTGGTCACGCCGCTGAACAAGTACATCGGCTACGAGGAGGCGGCGAAGGTCGCCAAGAAGTCGCTGGCCGAACGGAAGACGATCCGCGAGGTCGTCCTCGAGTCCGGCTATGTGGAGCGTGGAGCGCTGACCCTTGAGCAGCTCGATGAGGCGCTCGACGTGCTGCGTATGACGCATCCGTGACTCGACGGCCGTGATCTGCGTCGCAGCAGGGCCCCGGCCGTACTTCTAAGATCTGCTCATGACAGGCACAGAACGCATCGCACGCTGGACGCGCGGGGACCACATCCTCTGGCGCTATCGCGGCCATGCCCCGGACCTGTCGGGCGGTACCGTCCACATCTGCCGCCCCGTGACTGTCGTACAGGACACCGAAGAGCTGCTCGCGGTATGGATGGCGCCGGGCACTCAGTGCGTGAGGCCGGTACTCGCGGACGGCACGCCGGTCCACCAGGAGCCGCTCGAGACCCGCTACACGGCCCCGCGCACCACCGCCCTCTCCCGCTGGTTCGGCACGGGCGTCCTGAAGCTGGCACGGCCCGGCGAGCCGTGGTCGGTCTGGCTGTTCTGGGAGCCCGGCTGGCGGTTCAAGAACTGGTACGTGAACCTCGAGGAGCCGCACAGCCGCTGGGCGGGCGGCGTCGACTCCGAGGATCACTTCCTGGACATCGCGGTCCGGCCCGACCGCAGCTGGAGCTGGTTGGACGAGGACGAGTTCGACCAGGCCCAGCGCGTCGGCCTGATGGACGCGGAGAAGGCGCGCGGGGTACGGGAGGCGGGCGAGGCGGCCGTCGAGGCGATCCGGGCCTGGGCATTCCCCTTCTCCGACGGCTGGGAGCGCTGGCGGCCGGACCCCGCGTGGCAGGTTCCCGAGCTGCCTGCGGACTGGGCACGGACGGCCGCGGAGCTGGCCTCCTGAGCGTCCCGCGCGGGCGATGATCGAAGTGACTGATTCCGGCCCGGGAACCCGCTCCGGCGCAAACGACCTCATGAGACTCTTGATGCACCCCCAGGGGGCAAACGTAGGATCGTCGTCCGCAAGGCTGCGCCGTTTCAGCAACCATTGAGTGCAGCACAGGACCTGACCGTAAGTCATCTCGAGTCACCACTAGGGGGTGGAGCTGTGCCGGATGCCCGCCACCCTGTCGACGCCGCCCGCAGAGCGGGTATACCGCCTCACGAGGCGATCGCATCGCACAACCGGCCCGGACGGACGGAATCCCACGCGTGACGGAGCAGCCCACCTCCCACGAAGGCCGGCAGCCCCTGGCTGCCCGGCCGCACGAACGCACCCGGCCGCGGGCGGAGACGACCGGGCCCTCGCCCGTGCCCGCGCCGCCCGGGCAGGCGCAGGAGTTGGCGGGGACCGCGCGGCGGGAGGGGGACCGGCTGCGGTTCGTGGGGGCCGCGACGCGGCGGATCGCGCGCGGGATAGATCTGGACGAGATCGTGCTGGGGCTGTGCCGGGCGACCGTGCCGACCTTCTCCGACGCGATCCTCGTCTACCTGCGTGACCCGCTGCCGGTGGGCGACGAGCGTCCGATCTCGCCGTTCGTGCTGCGGCTGCGCCGCACCGACCGGCTGCGTTCAGCCGGCGAGGACGCCGAGCTCGGTGCCGCCGTCCTGATCCCGGTCATCGACCCGCAGAACGACCTCGCGCCGGCCGCCGAGCTGTGCGAGGTGCGTTCCAGTGGTGCGCTCTCCGAGGTGCTGCGCGGCGTGCGGCCCGTCTTCGGCGACTCCGCCGCCGCCCGGGCCGCGCTGCCCGAGTTGCTCGGTGACGGCCGGACGGTGCCGGGCGGCCATCGCGCGATACTGGCCCCGCTCCGTGGCAGGCGGCGCGTGATCGGCGCTGCCGTCTTCCTGCGCCGGCCCGACCGGCTCGCGTTCGAGCCCAACGACCTGCTGGTGGCAGCCCAGTTGGCGACGCACACCGCGCTCGGCATCGACAAGGCCGTGCTGTACGGCCGCGAGGCGTACATCGCCGACGAGCTGCAGCGCACCATGCTGCCGGACTCGCTGCCCCAGCCGACCGGCGTCCGGCTCGCCAGCCGGTACCTCCCGGCCGCCGAGACCGCCCGCGTCGGCGGCGACTGGTACGACGCGATCCCGCTGCCGGGCAGCCGGGTGGCGCTGGTGGTCGGCGACGTCATGGGGCACTCCATGACCTCCGCCGCGATCATGGGCCAGCTGCGGACGACCGCGCAGACCCTCGCCGGGCTGGATCTGCCGCCGCAGGAGGTCCTGCACCATCTGGACGAGCAGGCCCAGCGGCTCGGCACCGACCGGATGGCGACCTGCCTGTACGCCGTGTACGACCCAGTCGCGCACCGGATCACCATTGCCAACGCGGGCCACCCGCCGCCCATACTGCTGCACCTGGGCGGCCGGGCCGAGGTGCTGCGCGTACCGCCGGGCGCGCCCATCGGGGTCGGCGGCGTGGACTTCGAGGCCGTCGAGCTGGACGCCCCCGCCGGCGCCACCCTGCTGCTGTACACAGACGGCCTGGTCGAGTCCCGGCTGCGGGACGTGTGGACCGGCATCGAGCAGCTGCGGGAGCGCCTTGCCACCACCGCCCAGCTGACCGGTCCCGATCACTCGCCCCCGCTGGAGGCGCTCTGCGACGACGTGCTGGACATGCTCGGACCGGGCGACCGGGACGACGACATCGCGCTGCTCGCGGCCCGCTTCGACGGGATCGCGCCGAGTGATGTCGCGTACTGGTTCCTGGAGCCGGAGGACTCGGCCCCTGGCCGGGCCCGCAGGCTGGCCCGCCGGGCGCTCGCCCGCTGGGGCCTGGAGGAGCTGAGCGATTCGGTGGAGCTGCTGGTCAGCGAGGTCGTGACCAATGCCGTGCGGTATGCCGAGCGTCCGGTGACGCTGCGGCTACTGCGTACCGACGTACTGCGCTGCGAGGTCGGCGATGACTCTCCGCAGCTGCCGAGGCAGCGCCGGGCCCGGGACACGGACGAGGGCGGACGCGGTCTGTTCCTGGTGAACCGGCTGGCCAGACGGTGGGGAGCGACCCGGCTCTCGACCGGCAAGGTGGTCTGGTTCGAGCTGCCTACCCGTACCTGACCCAGATCTGGACCCAGTCCAAGTGTTGCCGACATCGCATCTGCGGAGTTGACTGGGGCACGCGGCCGAAGCGACCACATCCCTGAATCCTATCGACGGGAGGACGCTCGTGACCGAGTCATCCCCCAAGGCTCAGTACACGACCAACAACGCCGGCATCCCGGTGGAGAGCGACGAGCACTCGCTCACCATCAGCTCCGACGGCCCGATCCTGCTCCAGGACCATTACCTCATCGAGAAGATGGCCCAGTTCAACCGTGAGCGGGTCCCCGAGCGGGTGGTGCACGCCAAGGGAGCCGGTGCGTACGGAACCTTCGAAGTCATCAATGACGTCAGCCAGTTCACCAAGGCAGACCTGTTCCAGCCGGGCAAGCGCACCGAGATGCTGGCCCGATTCTCCACGGTCGCGGGCGAGCAGGGCTCCCCCGACACCTGGCGCGACCCCCGCGGCTTCGCGCTCAAGTTCTATACGGAGCTCGGCAATTACGATCTGGTCGGCAACAACACGCCGGTCTTCTTCGTACGCGATCCGCAGAAGTTCCAGGACTTCATCCGCTCCCAGAAGCGCCACCCGGCCACGGGGCTGCGCGACAACGACATGCAGTGGGACTTCTGGACCCTCTCGCCCGAGTCCGCGCACATGGTGACGTGGCTGATGGGCGACCGAGGCGTCCCCAAGACGTACCGCAACATGAACGGCTACAGCTCGCACACCTATATGTGGGTCAACGGCGGCGGCGAGCGGTTCTGGGTGAAGTACCACATCAAGACCGACCAGGGCATCGATTTCCTCACCCAGCAGGAGGCCGATGAGCTGGCGGGATCGGACGCGGACAAGCACCGCCGTGATCTGTTCGAGTCGATCGAGTCCGGCAACGCGCCTTCGTGGACCATGAAGGTCCAGGTCATGCCGTTCGAGGACGCGCCGGACTACCGCTTCAACCCGTTCGACCTGACCAAGGTGTGGCCGCACGGCGACTACCCCCTGATCGACGTCGGGCGGATGACGCTCAACAAGAACCCGGAGAACTACTTCATCCACATCGAGCAGGCCGCCTTCGAGCCGTCGAACCTGGTGCCGGGCATCGGCCCGTCGCCGGACAAGATGCTGCTCGGCCGGCTCTTCTCGTATCCGGACACCCACCGCTACCGGATCGGTCCGAACTACGCCCAGCTGCCGCCCAACAGGGCGCGGTCTCAGGTGAATTCGTACGCGAAGGATGGCCCGATGCGGTACGAGCCGGCGAACACGGCACGGCCCTACGCCCCGAACTCGTACGGCGGCCCGGCGGCCGACGTGGAGAACTTCGGCGAACCGGCGGGCTGGGCGGCCGCGGGCGAGATGGTGCGCGAGGCGTACAAGCTGCACCGCGAGGACGACGACTGGGGCCAGCCGGGCACCATGGTCCGCCAGGTCCTCGACGACGCCGCGCGTGACCGGCTGGTGTCGAACGTCAGCGGGCACCTGTTGCAGGGGGTGACCCAGCCGGTCGTGGACCGGGCGCTGCAGTACTGGCGCAACATCGACAAGCAGCTGGGCGACCGTATCGCCAACAACGTGAACGGTGGCTGACAGCGCATACGACTGTGCCCGCGGCCCCGGAAGCCGGGTGCCGCGGGCACAGTCGTGTCGTGACAGCTATGTCATGACGGCTTGAGGGCGCCCGGGTCGCCGCCGGTCGGATCGGTCGGCGGCGTGAAGGTCGGCTGCCCAGTCGGCGTCTTGGTCGGGGGCGGCGTCGGATCGTCCGTCGGCGTCTCGGTGGGCGTCTTCGTCGGAGTCTTCGTCGGAGTCTTCGTCGGAGTCTCCTGCGGCTCCCGGGTCGCCGTCGGCGTGGGCGTCTGGGTCGGGGTGTCCGTCGGCGTCGGATCCGGGTCCGCGGTCGCGGTCTCCTCGACCTCCAGCTCGAACCCGGCGTCCGAGCCGCCGTCCAGCGCGCCCGTCGTGTACTGCTTCCAGATCTTGGCCGGCACGCCACCGCCGTTGGCGCGGCCCTGGTTGACGGTGTCGGTCAGCGTGACCTGCCCGCCCTTGGGGTCCTCGCCGAACAGGGCGACAGCGGTGACGAGTTCGGGGGTGTAGCCCACGAACCACGCCGAGCGGTTGTTCTCCGAGGTACCGGTCTTGCCCGCCGCCTCGTACTCGCCGGCCGCGTTCTGGCCCGAGCCGCTCTTCACGACGCCCGTCATGGCCGCGGTGGTGGTGTCCGCCACCTCGCGGCTGATGACCTGGTCGCCGATCGGGTCCGCCAGGGGCGCCTCGCGGGCCTGGTGCTCGGCGGACTTCACGATCGTCGGCGTGACCTTCCTGCCGTGGTTGTCGAAAGTCGCGTACACCGCGGCCATGTCCCAGGTGGAGGCGCCCATCGTGCCGAGCGACATCGCGGGCCTCTCCGGCCAGCCCTGGCCGTCCTTCATACCGAGATCGAGTGCGGTCTTCTTCGCCTTGTCCGGGCCGACATCCACGATCATCTGCGCGAAGACGGAGTTGATCGAGCTGTTCGTGGCCCTCTGCACGGTGACCAAGCCGTAGTCCCGGTCGTCCTCGTTCTCCGGCGCGAAGGGGGTGTCGCCGCCCTCGACGGGCCGCTTGCTGGTGCCGTCGTATGTGGTCTTGAGGCCGATCTGTTCGCCGTCCTGGGTCTTGGACCCGTTCTCCAGAGCGGAGGCGAGGACGACGGGCTTGAAGGTCGAAGCGGGCTGGTAGTCGCGGCGGGTGGCGTTCGACAGCCAGTGCTCGGTGGCGCCGATGCCGCCGTAGAGCGCGACGACATGGCCGGTCTTCGGGTCGACGGAGGTCGCACCCGCCTGGACGGTCGCATCGGCCTTGTCGCCCTTGCGCTCGAGCTTCTCCTCAAGCTGCTTGTCGACCGCGTTGACCAGCTGCTTCTGGCGCTTCTCGTCGATGTTGAGGGTGATCGTCCAGCCGCCGGCCTTGATCTCCTCCTCGCTGATGCCCTGGCGCTCCAGCTCGGCGTTGGCCGCGTCGACGAGGTAGCCGGTCTGGCCACCCATGCCGGGGGCCGCCTTCGGGGCCTTGGGGACAGGGAACTTCAGGCCGCCGCGCTTGCCGGAGTCGAGCCAGTTCTCCTCGACCATGTTGTCGAGTACGTAGTTCCAGCGCTCGGTCACCAGCTCCTTGCCGGTGGCGGAGGCGACCGCCCAGTCGTACTGGCTGGGGGCCTGAAGGAGGGCAGCGAGGTACGCGCCCTGAGCAACGGTCAGCTTGGACGCGTCGACGCCGTAGTACGCCTGGGCCGCGGCCTGGATTCCGTACGCATTGCGCCCGTAGTAACTGGTGTTGACGTACCCGGCGAGGATCTCGCTCTTTTCCTTCTTCTGGTCCACCTTGAGCGAGATCACCAGCTCTTTGAGCTTGCGGGTGACCGTCTGGTCCTGGCTGAGGTAGTAGTTCTTGACGTACTGCTGCGTGATCGTCGAGCCGCCCTGCTTGCCCTTGCCGGTGAGGGTGTTCATCAGGCCGCGGGCGGTGCCCTTGAAGTCGACTCCGGAGTCCTTGAAGAAGGTCTTGTTCTCGGCGGCGACGAAGGTGTACTGGACGTCCTTCGGGATCTTCTCGAGCCCGACGATCTCGCGGTTGACTGTGCCGGTGCGAGTGAGGATCTTGCCGTCGCTGTACTTGTAGACGTTGCTCTGCATCTCGGCCTGGGCGTTGGCCGTGGGCACCGGCACGATCAGATAGATCACGAAGAACGCGCCCATCGCCAGCAGACAGAAGCCGAAGAAGGTACCCAGCAGCTTCCTCCAGGTGAAGAACCGCCGTATGCCCGTGGGCCCCGCTTTCTTCCCCCGGCGCGCCCCGCGCTGCCGGGCCCGTCGCGCATCCGCTCGGCCCATCGCTTCGTTGCTCCGCTCTCACTACTCGGTCTGCTCGGTCTCAGATCAGCTCAGAAAGCTAACACCGCTGGTACGGACAAAGGGCCACTCATCCGGTCTTTCCGGACGTGACAATGAGCACCCCGCCTCAGAGACGACTCACGAGAGGCGCACAGGGTTGCGAAGGAAGTTAAAGTGATAGCAGACTGATTACAGCGTCGACGGGGGTCGCCGACGCTGCAGGACTGCTGCGCTGGTCCGGATCCAGGAGCAGGACATCGTCGAGCTGGACGCGGAGCGGAAGGCGGCGATGGTGTCGAACCTGATGGTGGTGCTGTGCGGTGACCGCGCGGCGCAGCCGGTCCTCAACACAGGCACGCTCTACCAGTGACGCGCCCCAAGCGGAAGCAGGTGCTGCTGCGGCTGGACCCGGCGGTGTACGAGGCGCTGGCGCGCTGGGCGTCGGACGAGCTGCGCAGCGCGAACGCGCAGATCGAATTCATCCTCCGCCGCGCCCTGTCCGACGCGGGCCGCTTGCCGGGCGACGTCGCCCCGATCCCGCGACGCGGGCGCCCTCCCGGGCCGACGCGGGACGGGGACGCGAAGTAAGGGTCGGCGCAGCGCCGTTGGTACGACCCGGACGCGGAAGCCGCCCTGGCCGAGTAGTTCGAGCGCGTGCGCGTACAAGGGGCCCCGCCGACGTGATCGTCAGCGGGCCCCTTTGCCTTCACTCCTTCGGGGGGGCCAGTAGCCGGCGAGCGTAAAGCCCGAGCAGCTACTCCGGCTGAGTCGTCGGAACCACCGGCGCCGGCATAGGCGCAACCTCGACCGGCGGCGCGCTGGGCGGCGGCGGGGTGCTCCGCAGGGTGTGCTCCTTGCTGTACGCGCGCAGATAGCCGACCACCGTGTTGGTCACCGCCACCAGCGGCACCGCCACCACCGCGCCGCCGACCCCGGCGGTCAGCCCGCCCGCCGCGACGGCCAGGACGACGGCGAGGGGATGCACCCGCACCGCGCGGCCCAGGATGAAGGGCTGCAGCACGTGGCCCTCGAGCTGCTGTACGGCAAGGACGACGATCAACACCATCAGCGCGGTGAACACGCCCTGCGTGACCAGCGCGACGACGACCGCGAGCGCGCCGGAGATGACCGCGCCCACCAGCGGGATGAAGGCGAACAGGAAGATGAAGACGGCAAGCGGCACGGCCATGGGGACATCGAGGAAGTAGATGCCGAGGCCGATGAAGATCGCGTCGATGAGAGCCACTATCACCGTGCCGCGCACGTAGGCCGTCAGCGTGCGCCAGGCACGCGGCCCGGCTCCGGCGACTCCCTCACGCGCCTGCGCCGGGACCAGCCCCAGCACCCACTGCCAGATGCGCTTCCCGTCGTACAGCAGGAAGAGCGTGGAGAACATCGCCAGCAGAATGCCCGTCAGTATCTCGACCATCACCGTCACGCCCTGCAGACCGGCCGAGGTGATCTGCTCGGTGTTGGTCCCGATGGTGTCGCTGAGGTTCTTCGCTATGTCGTTGATCTGGGACTCGGTGACATGGAAGGGGCTGTCGAGCAGCCAGCGCTTGAGCTCCTCGATACCGTCCCTGACCCGGTCGGAGAGATTGCCGAGGTTGTCCATGACCTGCCAGACCACGAACCAGCCGACCAGGCCCATCATGACGAAGCCGGCGATCGCGGTGACCGCGGTGGCGAGCCCGCGCGGCAGGCCTAGGGCCTTCAGCCTGGCCACGGTGGGCTGAAGCATTGCGGTGACGAGCAGCGCGGCGACGAAGGCGAGGACCACCAGCTGCACGGCGCTGATGACGCGCATCAACACCCAGAGCGTGCCTGCCAGTACGAGCAGCCGCCAGCCGGCCTCGGCCGCGACGCGGATGCCCCAGGGGATCGCGGCGACCGGGTCGGGCCTGGCCGCGACCGTGGGCGCGTACGGGGGCGGCGGCGGGACGCTGTCCCGGGCAGGCATGACGGCGTCGGGCACATCGGACAAGTCGTCCGCCGCGGCCTCACGGCGCTCGTCCAGGCGCTCCGAGATCCGGGTCAGACCGGCACCCAGCCCGGCGAGCCATCCTGGCAGTGTCGACATGATCTTTCCTCTTCCCCCCACCACTCCCCCGGGAGTTGTTCGGGACCGACCGTACATGCACGAAGCCCCCCACCGTAGGACGGTGAGGGGCTCGGCAAAGTTGAGCGCCGGCAGATCCTAATACCAGTTGTTGGCCTGCCAGAACGACCACGCGCCACAGGGGCTGTCGTAGCGGCTGTTCATGTAGTTGAGGCCCCACTTGATCTGGGTGGCCGGGTTGGTCTGCCAGTCGGCGCCGGCCGAGGACATCTTCGAGCCCGGCAGTGCCTGGACGAGACCGTATGCGCCGGAAGAGGCGTTCTGGGCACGGTAGTTCCAGCTGGACTCGTGGTTCACGATGTTGCTGAAGCACTGGAACTGGTCGGCGGGGACCATCTGCCGCGCGATCGCCTTGACCTCGGCGACGGTGTAGGCGCTCTGCGCGGAGAAGCTCGATGCGTCGCGCACCGCGTCACGGTTGGCGCGCGCCTGCGCGGCCTCCCGCTCGCGCTCGGCCTCCTGCTCGGCGGCTTGCTTCTTCGCCTTGGCAGTCTTGGCGGCCTGGATGCGGGCGGCTTCCTCGGCAGACTTCTGCGCGGCCGCGTCAGCGGCAGCGGCCTGTGCGTCGGCCTGCTGCGTCAGGGACGAGACCTGAACCTGGGCCTGCTGGCCCACGGGTATGTCTGCCAGGAGCGTCGTGTCGGCTGCCGTTGCCTCGAGGTTGTCGCCCGAGGGCTGGGCATTGCCCGACGCGACGCCCACTACGGCGCCGACGGTGGTGACCGCAGTAGCAGATGCCACTGCGAATCCCCGGACCGAGATCCGGCTCACACGGTTTCCTTCCAGCATCGCCCGCTTAGGTGACCTCGCGGGCGCAATCGTGCCCCTGACGCTGGCCTCCCCATTGCTTGGGTCACGGGAGGCGCGGGCCCGGTGGGCAACTCCCTTGCGAGAGCAGCCGCATAATGCTCGCGGGCGGCATACGACGGCAAAGTCTTGAGTTGTGTGGTGCAGTGCACCTCTGGTGGTGCTGGTGTGCCGTATGCGGGGCCTGACGGAAGCAAGACTCTGCCGGAAGCCGACGCCGCAAGGCAATTCTTCGTTGGGTGTGAAAGCTCACACCCCGTTTGGGCCAGGAGTTTTACGGAAACCAGCGGACAGCAAGACGCCGCCCGGCTACGCTTTTGCGCTTCCGCCGGGCGGCGTCAACCGCCTTATTCCGTACTAGATATGGCCTTCCTCCAGCATTTCGGTCACAAGCGCGGCGATCGGCGAGCGCTCCGAGCGGGTGAGGGTGACATGCGCGAAAAGCGGATGGCCCTTCAACTTCTCGACAACGGCGACGACTCCGTCATATCGGCCGACGCGCAGATTGTCCCGCTGTGCCACGTCATGAGTCAGAACGACCCGGGAATTCGCCCCGATTCTGGACAGAACAGTCAACAGGACGTTCCGCTCCAGCGACTGGGCCTCGTCGACGATGACGAACGCGTCGTGCAGCGAGCGGCCCCGGATGTGGGTGAGCGGCAGGACCTCGAGCATGCCGCGCCCCAGCACCTCCTCGATGACTTCACGGCCCGCCACGGCCGAGAGAGTGTCGAAGACCGCCTGCGCCCAGGGACTCATCTTCTCGGCCTCGGTACCGGGCAGATAGCCGAGCTCCTGCCCGCCCACCGCGTACAGCGGCCGGAAGACCATCACCTTCTGATGCTGCCTGCGCTCCAGGACAGCCTCGAGGCCGGCGCACAGCGCCAGCGCCGACTTTCCGGTGCCGGCCCGGCCGCCGAGCGAGACGATGCCGACGTCCGGGTCGAGGAGCAGATCGAGGGCGATGCGCTGCTCGGCGCTGCGGCCGTGGATGCCGAAGGCCTCCCGGTCGCCGCGCACCAGCTGGACATTGCCCTCGGCCGTGATCCTGCCCAGCGCCTTACCGCGCTCGGACTGCAGAACGAGACCGGTGTGGACGGGAAGCTCGGTCGCCTCGGAGACGTACAGCGTCGCCTCTCCGTACAGCAGATCCACCTGTTCGGCGGAGAGAGGCAGTTCGGCCATGCCGGTCCAGCCGGAGTCGGTGATGGCCAGCTCGGCCCGGTACTCCTCGGCCAGCAGGCCGACGGACGAGGCCTTGATACGGAGGGGCAGATCCTTGGAGACGACCGTGACGTCGTACCCTTCGGCCTGCAGATTGCGCGCTACCGCCAAAATCCGTGAGTCGTTGTCCCCCAATCGGAAGCCGGCCGGAAGGACGCCGGGATCGGAGTGGTTGAGCTCGACACGGAGCGTGCCGCCGAGGTCGCCCATGGGGATGGGGGCGTCGAGGCGTCCGTAGCGGATCCGGAAGTCGTCCAGAAGGCGCAGCGCCTGCCGGGCGAAGTAACCGAGCTCCGGGTGGTGCCTCTTGGCCTCCAGCTCCGTGATCACCACAATCGGGAGCACGACTTCGTGCTCGTCGAAGCGGGTCAGGGCATTCGGGTCGGCCAGCAGGACGCTGGTGTCGAGAACGTAGGTGCGCCTGTCAGGCATGCGGCGCTTTGTGCTGTTCACCACGGAAGGACGTACCCCCTCGGATGAGGTCGGGGTGCGACGGCGTCGCGGGCGATGGGACCGGGCTCTGGCCACGATGCACGGGCCGAGCTCCGGCCCTCCCCGTGGTCCGCACAAGGAGTGCGGTCCTTCGTGTGCAAAGGGCCTCCCGGGTGAGCGGTCTGGGCCGCTCACTGAGATACGACGTCCGCGGATCGGACGTCGACCTGGAAGGGATATTCCCTCGAACATGCGCAGCCATGCCATGGCATATGACGACGCGTAGGTGAACAGAGGATGATTGCCTCTACTGGGGGCCCCCGGAAGGGAGGGCCTGGGGTGCCTCAATTGCCGTAGCGGCGGTGGCGTGCGGCGTAGTCGCGCAGCGCGCGGAGGAAGTCGACCTTGCGGAAAGCCGGCCAGAAAACTTCACAGAAGTAGTACTCCGAGTGGGCGCTCTGCCAGAGCATGAATCCGGACAGACGCTGCTCACCGCTGGTGCGGATGACCAGGTCCGGGTCGGGCTGGCCACGGGTGTAGAGATGCTCGGAGATGTGTTCGACGTCGACGATCTCGGCGAGCTCCTCGAAGCTCGTGCCCTTGTCGGCGTGCTCCAGGAGAAGGGAGCGCACGGCGTCCGCGATCTCCTGGCGGCCGCCGTAGCCCACGGCGACGTTCACGAGTATGCCGTCCTGTCCTACGGTCGCCTGTTCGGCTTCCTTCAGTACGGACTGGGTGCGGGCGGGGAGCAGGTCCAGCGTGCCGACGTGGTGCACACGCCAGCGGCCGTCGGCGGCGAGGTCGCGGACCGCGTTCTCGATGATGCCGAGGAGCGGGATGAGCTCCTCCTCGGGGCGGTCCAGGTTGTCCGTGGACAGCAGCCAGAGGGTGACGACCTCGACATCGGTCTCGGCGCACCAGCCGAGGAGCTCCTGGATCTTGCTCGCGCCGGCCTTGTGCCCCTGCTCGGTCGTCCCGCCCGACGCCTTGGCCCAGCGACGGTTGCCGTCGAGGATGACGCCGATGTGCTTGGGCACCTGGTCGTGGTCGAGTCGGCCTTCCACCCGGCGTGCGTAGAGCCCGTACACCAGGTCGCGCAGGTTCACTGTTCTCGTACCCTCCGTGCGGCAGTCCCCGAAGCGGCCACAGTACTGCTCACAGGCCACAGCGGCCCAACCCCGATTGTCACAAGTCCGTGATAAGGAAGGATGCATGACTGATTCAACTTCCTACCGAGCCGCCCCGGGCCGCTACGAGTCGATGGAGTACCGGCGTACCGGTCACTCCGGGCTCAAGCTCCCCGCACTTTCGCTCGGCCTTTGGCACAACTTCGGCGACGACCGCACGCTCGACTCGCAGCGCACGATCCTGCGCCGCGCCTTCGACCTGGGCGTGACGCACTTCGACCTGGCGAACAACTACGGCCCGCCGCCCGGTTCGGCCGAGCTCAATTTCGGCAAGATCTTCGCACAGGACTTCACCCCATACCGCGATGAACTGGTCATTTCGACCAAAGCGGGCTATCTCATGCACCCCGGCCCCTACGGCGAGTGGGGCTCGCGGAAGTACCTGCTGTCCTCGCTCGACGCGTCCCTGAAGCGGATGGGGCTGGATTACGTCGACATCTTCTACTCCCACCGCTTCGACCCGGACACTCCGCTCGAGGAGACGATGGGCGCGCTGGCCTCCGCCGTGCAGCAGGGCAAGGCACTGTACGTGGGTGTGTCGTCCTACAACGCGGAGCAGACCGCCGAGGCGGCCAGGCTGCTGAAGGAGATGGGCGTCCCGGCCCTCATCCACCAGCCCTCGTACTCGATGATCAACCGCTGGATCGAGGACGACGGACTGCTCGACACGCTGGAGAGCGCCGGCATGGGCTGCATCTCCTTCGTGCCGCTCGCGCAGGGCCTGCTCACCGGCAAGTACCTCAAGGGCATCCCGGAGGGCTCGCGGGCCACACAGGGCAAGTCCCTGGACCCTGACCTGCTCTCCGACGACGTCGTACGGCGGCTGAACGGGCTGAACGACATCGCCGCCCGGCGCGGCCAGTCACTCGCCCAGCTGGCGATCTCCTGGGTGCTTCGGGACCCGCGGATGACCTCCGCGCTGATCGGCGCCTCCAGCGTGCAGCAGCTTGAGGAGAACGTCGCGGCGCTGGCCGGACAGCCGCTGAGCGCCGAGGAGCTGAAGGAGATCGACGCCTTCGCCGTGGACACCGAGGGCACCAACATCTGGGCCGGACGGAGCTGACACAAGGCCGGAGACAAGAAAACGGGCCGGTCCGTGGGGGGGGATACGGACCGGCCCGAGGGGGGGTTTCCACCATAACCCTTCATAAGTAGTGCGGAGTGCCACGCCATGCCGTAACTACGCTCCGAATGCGGCGGACGGTGGAGCCGACGGTAGCCCGGAGCGGAACGTGCCTGGCGCCGGCCTCGCGGTGGCCCGGAGGGGTGACCCCCGGGCGGGGGCGCCGGATTGACGCACAGGGCCGTTCCGGCAACTCGTCAGGTCACTGGCGGATCGAGGAGGTGGCGTTCGGGGCCGGTCCGGCGTGGGTGGCGGCAGGCGATGCCGTGTTCGGCGGGGGTGCCTCCCCTGCCGAAGGCCATGGAGGAGAGCCGGCGCGGGGTGTGCGGCTGCTGCCGTACTTCGACGCGTACACCATCGCCTCGCAGCCGCGCGAGCTTCTCTTCCCCGGCGCCGCGTACGAGCGGGCACTGGCCGGCGGGCAAGCGGGGAACTACCCCGTGGTGCTCGTCGACGGGACCGTCGCCGGGGTGTGGCACCAGCGGCGCTCCGGGCGGCGGATCGCGGTGACGGTGGAGCCGATCGGGAAGACGCTCGGCGCCGCGCGGCGCCGGGAGCTCGAGGAGCAGGTGGAGCGGGTCGGCGAAGTCCTCGAAGCACAGGCCCGGTTGACGATGGGTAAGGTCACGGTCGGGCCGCATGCCTGAGGCGTAGCAGGGTGATGCCGTAGCGCTGGGCGATGCGCTCTACCGGCGCCGCCGCGCTGCAGACGGAGCACGAGCTGCGCCGCCGTATCGCCGACCAGGCCCCTCACCAGCATCAGCAGGAGTCGGCCACACGCGATCAGGTCCTGCAGCAGGCCCGTCGCACACCCGCGCAGATGAGCCGAGAGCAACATCGCCACGATGTATCCGTACCTGCGCGCTCGCTCCCCGGCCCGGGGGCCTGAGCGCGAGAACACCGTGGCGGAGGGAGATGTATCAATCGGTACCCACATCTGGGCACTCGGGGCCGCCATCAGAGGGCCGCGACCGACACACTTTCGGTGTGGATGACAACGGAAGTGCGGCGGCACCGAGTTCTCACCTGACCCGTCTCCAGGAAGGGTGCGGAAGTACGGTTCGACGCTCTGTACTGCTCTTCGGCATGTCGGGCCAGCCAGTGGCGGGTGAATCGTCGGTTGAAGCGGCGTCTGGCGGCCGTACAGCACGGCGAGGGCGAGGCGGGAGTGCCCGGAGTGCGAAGCCCGCTGGGTAGCCGGGATCGACCGGCGCCCGAACGCCGTGTACTGCGGCGGGAAGTGCCGTACGAGGGCGTGGCGGCGGCCGGGCGGAAATACGCCCCTACATTGAGGGCTGACCGGGCTGCTGGGGCCGCCGATTCCTGATCGGTCTTGTCACCTGTTTTGCCACACACGGCGGCATCCCCGCCGCAGCGCCCGTTGCGCGGCGCCGGTAGGCGCTGGGCGGCATGCCGACCAGCTCGGTGAAGCGGGTGCTGAAGGTGCCCA
>NZ_JBSFMS010000061.1:0-38045 GCF_053599675.1 Streptomyces sp. NPDC000880
CCGTCGCGCGCTCGATGCGACGCGTCATCAGGTACGCGTACGGCGACTCGCCGTAGGCCAGCCGGAACTGGCGGCTGAGGTGCCCGGCGGACATGTTCACGCCGCGGGCGAGCGCCTCGACGTCCAGCGGCTGCGCGTACTCCCGGTCGATCCGGTCGCGGACGCGGCGCAGTCGCGCGAGGTCGCTCAGGCGCTGCGCCGCGGTGCGTGCGCGCCCCCACGAGGGGTGACACATGAGAGAACTCCTGTCATCGATGTCCGCGAGCACCTGGGTTACCTGCCGAGTAGGCGGCGAGGTGCTCGATGGCGATGACCGGCTTGCCGGAGTCGACGAGCCGGTCGAGCAGGCCGAGCAACTGCTCGACGGCGGCGGGATGGAGGCCGGTGGTCGGCTCGGCGAGGATGTAGACGCCGCCCCTTGTGGGCGGCCGGCGTGCGCGCCCCGGCCTCGGCGGCCGACATCGCGAGCACCTCTGCGGTGGTGCGGCCGCCGAGGGGGTGGTCGAGGACAGCGGCCTGGAAGCGCTGGCCGCCGTATTCTTCGCAGGTGGTCGCGACGCCGGCCATCATGGCCGAATCGATGACCGGACGGCTCAGCGAAGCTCCTGGATGCGGACCAGGTTGCCCGCGGGATCGCGGAAAGCGCAGTCGCGGATGCCGTACGGCTGCTCGGTCGGCTCCTGGACGACCTCGGCGTCGCCGGCCTGCACTTTCTCGAAGGTGCCGTCGAGGTCCCGGGTGGCCAGCAGGATCCAGCCGTAGGTGCCCTTGGCCATCATCTCGACGATGGTGCGGCGCTCGTCCTCGGTGACCCCAGGGTCGGCGGCCGGCGGCGCCAGGAGGATGGACGTGCCCGGCTGGTCGGCGGGGCCGACCGTGATCCAGCGCATCTTGCCGTTTCCGACGTCGCTGCGGACCTCGAAGCCGAGGCTGTCACGGTAGAAGGCCAGGGACGCGTCCGGGTCGTCATGCGGGAGGAAGCTCGTGTGAATGGTGATGTCCATGGCGATCATGCTAGGTGCGGCTCCGTGACCCGCGCTTCTCGATTCCTGATCGATCTGGCCACCTGTTTCGCCACACACGGTCGCATCCCCGCCGTCGCGCGCACCGCCTGGCGCCGCGTCGCCCGACTGTCCCCGCTCAAGCACAAGAACCTCAAAGGGCCGCTACAGCTTCAGCGCTTCCGTCCCGCGCGACGGGCTGCGGCCCTGCGCGACCCTGACACCGTCGACCTCGACGACGACGGCAGCGAGGAGTGACCGGCACCGGGCAGGTGATCGCCGAGGTACGGACTGCACAAGCGATGGCACAGGCTCCTCCTGCCCGGCGTCGGGGGGGCACGTCTCCGCAGCGGGTCGCAGCCCGATCTACGCCACGCAGAACTCGTTGCCTTCCGGGTCCTGCATGATCCACCAGTGCCCGGCAGGTCCCTTGTTGACCTCGCGGACGCGGGTTGACCCCAGGTCTTCCAGCCGGGCCACCAGCTTGTCGAGGCCGCCGGGCTCGCTGTGGACGTCCAAGTGCAGGCGGTTCTTGCCGGACTTGCCCTCGGGTACGTCCTGGAAGAGCAGCCGTCGCCCGTGGCCGACGCCACTGGTCTCGTCGAACGGGTCTTCGGGGTGACGGATCGCGGCGTAGCCGCGGAAGTTCTTGCGGCCGTGGTGCTCGATGACTGCATCCTCGCCGATGTGTCCGGCGGCCAGCAGACTCTCGATGAGGGCGCTGGGGTCTTCTACCTCGTAGTGCAGCGCCGCCGCCCAGAAGTCCGCGAGGGCGGGTGCGTTCGTGCTGTCGATGACGAGCTTCCAACTCAATGCCATGTAACCAATTAAATTGGTTACATGGACTCGTCCGCAACCAGAGGGCACTCCCGTACAGCGGATCCGCCCAGGCTCCGGCGAGCCGTGCCGGGACCAGATCACACGGCGGTCCCTGCGGCAGCGAGGCCACGGTACGGAAAGCGTCAACACGCAGCTGCGGCGACCAGCGCTTCTCTTCGATCAGGCCGTCCTGCTGGCGCAGGCTTACCGAAATGGCCCCGACCACCTGGCGCATGACCGACCCCCGGCACCCGTGCGCTACCGCGACCGGTCATCACCATGACACGCAGTGACTACGCAGAGCAGAGAGAGGTGGCACGTCCATCGCAACAAGGGAACGCCAGCACACCTGTGCGTCCAACTTTCCTGTCCCTTGGGCCAGACAGGGGCCACAAACACGTGGAACGGGCCATCAGAAACTAGACGCTACAAGACCGCCGAGCAGCAGTCCTGCAAGCGCCCCCACGATCATGAAGGGCCCGAAGGGGATCGCGGTCTTGCGGCCGGCGCGACGCAGGACGATGAGCCCGAGTCCGTACACCGAGCCGAGCAGAAAGCCGGCGAAGGCACCGGTGAAGAGCACCGCCCAGCCGTACCAGCCGAGGACGACGCCGAGCGAGAGGGCGAGTTTGACGTCGCCGAAGCCCATGCCGCCCGGGTGCACGAAAAAGAGCACGAAGTAGGCGGCGCCGAGGACGAGTCCGCCGAGCAGCGCCGCGGGCCAGGAACCCGCGTCGCCGGGGAGCAGCGCGGCGACCCCGAGGAGCGCGGCGGCCGCGGCGGCGAGTGGGAGGGTCAGCTGGTCGGGCAGTCGTTGGACGTTGCGGTCGACAAGGGCGAGCAGTACGGCGAAGGGCGTGAGCAGCAGCCAGACGGCGAGCTCGGGGCGCGGCCCGGTGGCGGCGGCGAGGGCGGCGCAGCTGACGGCGGTCACAAGGGGGACGAGGGAAACGAGACGCGGTGTGGGCGCTTCGGTGCCGCGGTTTGCCGCGGTCTGTTCCGTCTTCCGGGCGGGAACGGCCGCGGCGCAGTCCGCACACCGCGCCCCGCCGAGCCAGCCCCGCGCGGGCCCCGTGAACGCGTGCCCGGCGGGGCAGCTCTCGCGCCACGCCTCCTCCGGCTCGACGGAGAGCCGGTACGTGGCGCGCGGGACGAGCAGGCCCGCGGCGGCGCCCCAGATGGCGGCGACGGCGATCAGCGTGGCGTACACGGCAGCGAGCGTAAGCGGGACCGCGGGTGCGGTCATGGGCCCTGGGGCCCAATCCTGGCGATCCGGGGCCCACCGGCATGCGCCGGACGCTACCGTCTACGGCCATGGGTCGACGGCGTCAATGGCACAACGGCACGGGGACGTTGCGGATCGCCGACGCGTCGCCGGCTGACGCCTCGACGACTGACGCATCGTTGGCTGACGAGTCAGTGCCGGTGGAGATCGCGGCTACGTACGGGCCGCGGCGGCGCGGGCTGCTGGGGCGGGACGGGATCGAGGGCGCGATCCTGCTCACCCCGTGCAACAGCGTGCACACCTTCCGGATGCGCTTCACCATCGATGTGGCCTATCTGGACCGCGAGTTGAGAGTCGTCGACGTCCACACGATGAAGCCGGGCCGACTCGGCAGGCCGCGGCTGCGGGCACGGCATGTGCTGGAGGCGGAGGCCGGGGCGATGGCGGGCTGGGGCGTGCGCCCGGGCGTACAGCTGAGTATTGCGACCGCTACTTGAGCTTGGTGAGCTTGTTCGCCTGCGCGGTGAGCAGGGCGGGCGGAATCTGCGGGGTCTGCGGCCCTTCGAGGTTGGCGGTGTAGAAGGTGGCCAGCGTGCCGCCGGAGCGTACGACGTGGAAGACGAGAGGCACCGGCTCGCCCTCGTAGTCGCCGGTGACCTGATAGGCGAACGCGTCGTCCCCCACCTGCGCGGCGACAGGCAGCGACTTTGTGCCCCGGTACGTCGACGGCCCCTCGCCACCGCTCCCCTTGAAGCCCCCCTCGCACGCCTCGACGGCGGCGCGCAGCCGGCTGAGCGCGGTCGTGGCGCCCTGCACCCCGTGGGTGGTGAGGAATTCCGCGACGGCTGGGCGGTTGTCCTTGGCACCGGTGAGCCGGCGGTACGCGGAAGCCCGGGCGACGGGCTCGGGCCTGCCGTTGATGACGGCGGTGAGCGGGGCGCACTCGGTCTTGTCGGCCCTCTCGCCCTGGGGCGGCGGAGCGTCCATCGGTGCGACATCGAAGCCGGGCACGTCGCCCTTGGCGAGGATGGCTTTCTCCAACTGCGACTGGGAGAGGGCCTTGGGGGGCGAGGCGGCAGGTTGCGCGGAATCGGCGGGTGTGTCAGTCGCAGGGACGGGCGTCGCGGGGACGGGCGTCGCGGTGGCGGCCTTCCTCTGCCGGGGCTTGTCGGCGGTGTCGCTGTCGCCGCCCTCCCCGCCGCAGGCGGCCGTGAGCCCGATCGCGAGGGTCCAGGCCGCTGCCACCACTGCCGTACGCTGCCTCATCCGTGCCCCATCCCGCGTCCCGCTGCTGTGAAGCCGTCCCGTCGCCGCACGCTAACAACCGTGTTCGCGCCAGCGCATGGGCCCAGGGACCCAATCACGTCGCCTACGGCCTGCGCCGCGGCACCGCCCCGAGCGCGGGCCAGCGTTCGAGCATGCGTCGCCGCATCTCCGTACTGAGCCGACTCAGCCCGCCCAGTGCGTCGCTGCCCTCGGCCATCCCCGCGACGACCCCGAGCCGGTGCAGCAGCCGCTCGCGCGCGCTCACCGTCCCCCACTCCCAGTCCTTGTCCAGGAGCCGGGCCAGCCGGTCGACGGTCCCCCGGTGCGCGCGCTGGACCAGCGCGTCACCCCGGATCAGCCACCCCGCGCAGGCATCGGCGAGATCGCCCTCGACGTCCGTGCCTGTCGCCGCCCGCCAGGCGGTGCGGTACGCCGCTTCGGCCTGAGCCAGCAGGGGTTCGGGGGCGGCGGTCACACACCAGCAGGTCGGGAAGCCGATGCGCAGATATGCGAGTTCCATGAGCCCGTTGCCGAGGCTTGCCTGCTCGAAGTCGATGAAGCGGATTCCGTCGGCGGTGTGCAGATCGTTGCCGGGGCAGGGATCGCCGTGCAGCAGGGCCTGCCGCCCGCTCATCTTGCTCAGCCGCAGGGTGAGTTCGCCCAGCTCGCCCTCGGCTCCGACCGTGTCGTGGACCCCGAGTGCCCTCGCGAACGCCACAAAGGAGCCGACGTCGCCCGAATCGGGCCCGGCCCAGCGCGGCAGATCCGCCCCGTCCCCACCGGCCGCGTGCAGCCGGGCGAGCCCGGCCGCGTACTCGGCCTCCCACCCGTCACACGGCAGCCCGTGCTCGACGTACTCCAGCACCAGTACGCGCTCGTCGGCATCCACCCCGAGCACCCGTGGCACAACGGCCGGCTCAACCCGCCCGGCAAGCCGCAGCGCGGCCACCTCCCGCCCGTACCGCTCCGACGCCCCCGCGCCCGCCACGAGCTGCTTGACCACGGCGGGCGTACCGTCCGCCAGCTCGACCCGCCAGACCGCGGAACGCGGGCTGCTGTCGAGGAGCCGGGCACTGCGCGGCGTACCCAACTCGTCCCGCAGCCGCTCCCCGAAGGGCACCGGGTCCGACATCAGCCCTCCGCCCACGGAACAGGCCGCGGCCGACGACATCGCCACCACGCGCCGCTGCCTTCGCCCGGACTCGTGTGCGTACGGAACAGGTCGTCGAGCTGCTCCAATGCCGTACGGAAGGGCTGCACATACGCCTCCGGCAGCCGCGAGCCGAGCACTTCCAGCTCGTCGCGCGCAGCCAGGTCCTCCTCGTACAGATCCGCGCGATAATGCCCGGACGGCGCCCAGTCCCGTTCCAGCCGCCGCGCCAGCCGCTCCCAGATCACCAGCCCGACGCGGGCGGCGTCCGCCTCGCTTCCCGCGGAACTGTCCGGGACCGCCGCCGTGAACGCGTCGGTCACCGGAAGGTCGATGCGCTCCTCACGCAGGATCTCCGGCAGCACGGTCACCTCGGCTCCGGGCAGGTCCGCGACCGCGGCCTCGACGGCGTCGACGGTGTACGGATCCCCGTCCTCGTCCGGGTCTACCAGCCTGGCGCGCGTCACCAGACCGTCCGGGGTCACCGCCCAGTACGCGCTCGGCGGGAACGGCTCGGCCGGGTACAGCACGGTCGTCCCGCCCCGCACCGCGAGCCGGCGCGCCAGCTCGGGCTCGGTGAGCGCGGTGTTCAGAGCCGTCTCCTCCGCGACGTACACATCGAGCAGCAGACCGAGTCCGCCGCCGGGCAGCGGGGTGTACGCGCACAGCACGGGCGCGTCCCAGTTTTGCGTCTCCTGGTCCCCGTCCGCATCAGTCGCATCGACCTCGGAGGGACTCACACCCACGGCCCCGGCGAGGGCGGCCACCAGCGCGTCCGGTTCGAGCACACCCACCGTGAACAGGTCACCCGTCACGGGTACGTCCCGTCGTAGATCTTCTTGGCTTTCTCAACGATCTCTGGATTGTTCGCGAACCGCGGGTTCCTCGTCAACGCCGGCACGTCCGTTCTCCCACCCGCCCTGGCGATTTCTTTGAGTGCCGCGTACTCGTGCCGGTTCAGCTCCACGAGCCCGTCGCCCCCGATCGGGAATGTCCGGCCGTTCTCCTCGACCCCGTACTTGCGGCCATTGATCTCGTACGCGCTGCCGTTGTCGACGAGCTTCGCCTTGCCCTGAGCGATGGCCTTGATGTCGGCATCGATCTCCGCCTCGCGCCCCTTGAGGATGACGGTGTTCTTCTCCTTCACCATGCCGTTCTTCGCACCGGCGACGGTGTGACGCTTGTGCGGCGGCTTGAGCGTCTTCCCGGCGGCGGGCCCCCTGACGCCGGGATCTGCGGCCCACTCCTTGCAGGGATCGTTGTTGTGCACGAGGGCGTACGCGGACCCGATCCCCACGTAGTACGCGTGGACGCCGGAGACCGCCAGGTCGTGAGTGGTCTGCCGCTGGGTGTACCGGGAGACCGCGGTGACCTTGAGCGGAGTACCGTCCGGCAGGCGCAGTTCATCACCGGCCGCGATCCCACCCGCTTGTGCCCACCGCTGCTCGTCGGTGAGCCAGAAGGGGTGCGTATCCGTGGCCGTGACCGCGCCTACAGGGGTGCTCAGCCGGGTGAAGTGCTTGTCGTCGTACGTCGTGAAGGTGTGTGTGACCCGGCGCAGCGCCGTAACACCGTTCGCCGGATCGGTCGCCACGACCCGGTCCCCCACGCGTACCGCCTCGATCGGGACGCTGGGTCCGCCCGCGAGCAGGACTGGAGTGCCGGGCAGGAAGCTGTGGCTGACCGGACACGCGGTCGGCTTGTCCTTGTCTTTGGGGTTGTCCTTCTTCTCAGCGTCGAGCTTCCTCTTCGCGTCGGCGAGTTTGTCCTCGGCGTCCCCGACCCGCTTGCGGTTCTTGATGAGGCCCCTGAGACCGTCGTACAGATCCCCGCCATGCTTCTTGAGCTTTCTGACGAGCTCGACGGCTTTCTTCCACTTCCACGGCGCGCCGTACTTCGCGGCGAGTTTCCCGACCGCGCCGCCGACCAGGCTGAGGAGCACATTGACGAGCGTCTCGGTGCAGGCGCCCATGTCTCCCTTGGTGATGCAGTCGAGGGCGTCGGTGATGCCGAGCTCCTCGGCGAGGATCTTCGCGAGTTCCTTGGCGGCCTCCATGGCTTTGTCGCGATCGGACTTCTCGGCGGCCTGGGCGTTCTGAAGCTCTTTCAGGGCCTTCTCGTAGTCGAGCTGCGTTTGCGTCTTGCTGCCGTCACCTGGTCCGTCGTCGTCGGAGGCGGCGCGGCCGTCGCCCGGATTGCCGGGGCCGCGGTCGTCCGGGGCCTCGGGGTTACCACCGCCGCCGCAGTTCTCGCCGCCGGTGATCTTGCAGACCTGGGTACTGAACTCCTCGGCGATGGCCGGGCCGAGACCCGTTGCCAGCAGCGCCCCGACGATCGACACGACCACCGCGACCAGACCCACGTACTCGATCGCAGACTGGCCCGACTGGCCCGGCCGCCTCTTCCGCAGGCCCAGCAGCCGAGCCTGTGTGCGTGGCAGAGTCCGACGCACCTGACGGCGAATCCGACGCACAACCCCCTGTGGCGACATGGCCTCGACGGTAGGCCGCTGCCTGGCCGAGGTCATGGGCCCCCGGGCCCACCCGTGGTCCCAATTGGCACGCGGCCGTTGACTTATCCAGTCCGTCAGTGCTGATACGCCTGGGGCCGCGCGACGCGGCCCTGGTCGCCGCGGACTCCGCCCTGGCGCGCCGCACCATTCAGGGCGTACGGCACCCGGCCCTGGTCCATTTGCCGGAACTCGCCGAGGAGTTGTCCGCCTCCCGCCGGGGCGACGGTCGCGCCCGGGGGTGGCTGATGCTGACCGACGCCCGCTGCGGGTCCCCCCGCCGAGACCCTCGCCAGGCTGCACATACGAGGCGCAGTGCGCCGGAGCGGTATCGGAGGGAGAGAGGTAAAGGTCCTCCCCAGGTGTCAGCTCGGTGGCGGTTCCGATGAGTTCGCTCGCTACGAGGACGACGAGGTCGATGTACGAGTCCAGCCCGTGGGCGTGGAGGGCGGACCGGATGGCGGTGCGGGCGATGGCCGCGCTGTGGGGCTCACCGGGGATGGTGAGGCTGCACGACAGGGTCGAGTGCGGTAGGGCGGACCACCTGCTCCGACCTCAGGCAAGGGCCCGGCCGCAACGCGCATGCGGCCGGGTCAACCCTGCCAGGGCACCAACTTCGCCCGAAGGGCCTCGCGGCGGCCGATGGCCGTCCACGCGCCGAGCCCGAGCAGCAGCACCGTCCCCAGGCTGATCCCGGCGACGCCGACGGCTTTCAGCGTGGCGCTCTGAGTGCTGCCGTCCTCGACGCGGCCTTCCTGAGCCGCCTCCCGCCCCTCGTCCGTGATCCCGAAGCCTGCGGCCGTCGCGTCCCCGTCGTATGCCGGGCCCGGCTGTGGATCCCCCTCGACTCCGATGCGCAGGGTCATGGGGAGCGCACTGTCAACCCCCCGGTCGAGGGAGACCCGCACGTAGTACCAACCGGAGAAGCGCATCGCACTCGTAGCGGCCTGGGACGAGGAACGGTTCGCGAAAGCGGCAGGGGCAGTGCCCAGTGCCATCGCAGCCGGCATGCCCTGGTAGTTGGCGCTCGCGCTGCTCACGAACCCCCGCGCGGTGTTGAACAGAGCCATCCGGAGTCCGTCGATCACAAGGGGCGGCTGGGCGTTGACCGAATTTGCGAACTCCGCGTCGAGGAAAAGCTGTTGCCCCCATTCGACCGGAACCTTGTAGAAGCGACTTTCGCCGGGGCTCAGTTCGTCCTTCCACGCCCCTTGCCCCACCGCCGGAGCGTCGTTGAAGCCCCTGCCGCCGCTCACGCTCTTCGGCGTATCCGCGGACGGCTCGGGGGCCTGCGAACTCCAGGTCGACGGCGCCAACGGCAGCACTGTCCCCGCCTTCGGCCCGGGCTCCGACATGAACTTCAGCTCGATGGCCCAGCGGTGGGGGCCCGGACCGCCACCGGAGCCGATCCACTCAACGCTGTAGAGGTAGTCCCCTGCGCTCTGGCAGGCCCGGTTCGCCTCAATGCGACGGGTGGCGTAGTCGGCGATGGGGCGGGCGGTGCCGCCCTTGAACGTGACGTCGACGCTGTTACTGCATTTCACGCCGTCCGTGGACTCCAACGTGATCCGGATTCCCTCCATGGCTCCGATGACACTTCCGGGGGGCGGGGCGAGAACCGTCGAGACAAAGGCGTTGGACTCCGCGTCCAGTTCGACCCGGTAGTACTTCTTCTCACCCTCGGAGATCGTGTCGGTGTACGTACCCGGCGCGAGCCTCGGGCCGTCGGTGCTGGAGGCGGCACCGCGCACCGGCTTGGCGTCCGGGGCGGTTTTGTAGGGGACCATGCCTTCGGGCCCACCGGGAGGCGCTGCCGCCCCCACCGGGTTCGCGACCAGCATGAGCGCGCAGATGCCCAGCATGCTGACCGCTCCCGCTCTGCCACATGTCATTGCTCTGCTCCTCCGCACCGCACCAGTCTGCCCGCACAGGCGAGAGCCGGCCCGCGGCACACTGCGGACCGGCTCACATCCGGCCTCAACCCCTGGGGAAGGAGACCTCGACCCGACGGTTCTTCTTGCGGCCTTCTTCGGTCGCGTTGTTCGCGATGGGGAACTGCTCGCCGTACCCACGGATCTCGTATGTGATGCCCAGGGCGCTCAGTTGCTGCGACAGCACGCTGTGCACCGCGTCCGCGCGCTGTTTGGAGAGCACGTCGCCGTGCGCGGAGGAACCGAGGTCGTCGGTGAAGCCGAAGACTCGGACCTTCTTGGCGTCCTGGTTCTTGATCTCCGCGGCGATGGCGGCGATACGGGCATTGGCCGCGCTGGAGAGCTTCGCGCTGTCCTTGCCGAAGAGCACCTCGGCCTGGAGCGCGAACTTGATGTCGGAGTTGGTCTCCTCACGGCGTTCCTCGCCGCCGATCTCCTCGACGACCGACTTGATGTCGAGGACCTTGGGCTCGGCGAGGGTCGCCCCTTCAGGGAGCTTGAGGTCGGAGTCCTTGGGGTCGACCTCAACGGGGGCGGCCGCCGAGGGGGTGGGATACGGATCTTCATCGGCAAGGGCGTCGGCGGCACCCATGAGACTGAACGACAGGGCGCCGGCGAGGACGGTCACGGCCGTGCGCGCGCAGACACGCCCGGTGCGGGTGGTGGTGGCGCTCATCAGGAGAGCTCGATCGACGCGCTGGGGAACCCCGGGAACTGGAGGTCGACCTTGGTGGTCGTCTGCGGGGGCGCCGGGAACTGAGCAAAGAAGGAGAGGCTTTGGTTGGGCTTGATGTACCCGTCGTACGCGTATGTCGTCAGCGGGCGATTGTCGGTATCGCGCAGCACGTAGTAGCGCTTCCTGCCCTTGGAATCCACCAGCGTCATTCCCGCAAACGAGTGGCCTGTGGCAGCCACATCCTGCTCCAGCCCGTACCAACTGACGGGAACGGAGAACCCCGCGGAGCCGGTGTTCTTGAACTCTCCGTCCACAGTGAGGAAGCCGCCGTCGTCACGCTTTGCCGCGAATACGGACAGCTCCAGCCCGCTATCACCCTTGACCGTCGCGATCGGCTCGCTGGGCACGGGGTCAGAGGAAGTGGACCCCTTGTCGCCTCCCTGGGTGGGCTGGGGCGCCGTCGAAGCCGGCTCCTTGGATTCCGACCCGCCGCCGTCGCCACCGCAGGCGGTCAGCGAAAAGGTCAGGGCCGCCGACAGCAAGGCTGCCGCCCCGGCCCGGCGCATGGTCCTCACGTGTCGCATCGTCATCAGTCCTGTTCCTTCACGCTCGTTCGAGGTCAGTCCTCGGCCAGTCGGACGGTGAAGAGGTCCGCCATATCGGGAAGCAGATCCGGCTCTTCCGGATCGATGATCCAGTCCTTCGTGTCGCAGACGAGCTTGCCCGGGGACGGCCGATCGTCCCCGCCCCCCGGGGGCGCCGCCGAATCATCGGGCGCGAAGGTGCATCGGGGCTCCACCACGGCTGTGGCTGTGGCTTCCGCGTGCTGGGTCTCCGTGCCGTCGACAATGTTGTCGCCCATCGGCTTGCGGGACCGGGACACCACCGTGAAGCCCCACCGTCCGTCATCGAGCGCGTCACAGTCGAGGTTGTCGGCGTCGTTCCTGGCGGCGAAGCGTGCAGCCTCCCCGCAGCCGTCAGCGGCCCCGGCCGGATTCCCGTCGAGAAGTCCGCCGAGATCGTCGAGGAAGTCCTCCAGGTTCAACTGGTCCCGGGAATCCTGTGCGGCCGCCAGGGCAGCGGCGTCGGCTGCGGTCTGGGTGCCGCTGCGGGCGATGTCGGCCTGGCCGAACGCAAAGTACACGAGCGCAAAGAAGAGCAGGCCGACCACCGCTGTGATGTACAGCGGTGTGGCCTGCCCTGCGTCTGACCCAGCCGGCGGACCTACTGTCCGCCGCCACCACCGGCGCCCCCACCACCGGCGCCCCCACCACCGGCGCCGCCGCCCCCGCCGTTGAGGACCGAACGGATCTTCTCCGAGAACTTGCCTGCGATCTCGCCACCGAGGTTGGTCTGCAGCAGCAGGGCGACGATGGCCACCACCAGGATGGTGATGCCCACGTACTCGATCGCCCCCTGCCCCCTGTCCTTGCGGCTCTTGATGCCGTCGAGGACCGAGTCCCTCCAGCCGGCCGCATAAACCCTGACCCGTGTCGCGGCCTTCAGACCGATGTCCGTCATGACGTTCCCCTCCGGTTTCGGCCGGCTGTCGGCAGGCCGACGCGTACGACTCCTCGATGCCGTCCACGCTTCCGGCTTCCTCCTGGCCGGTCTCGCTTTCGACGGGAGAAACGTACGTCGGGGCCACATCCCCAGGCATGGGCCTCAGGGCCCAACTCGGGGCCCAATCCGAGTTCATGGGGTGGGCCCTGCGGGCCACGTGCGAGCAGGGGCTCTGCACACGCTCAGCCATGCTGCGCCGACCCCCCTCGCGCCATGCTGTGCCAGATGGCGATGGCTTCGCCGCGGCTGCCCGCATTCAACTTGGCGAAGATGCGGTTGATGTGGTTCTTGACGGTCTTCTGACTGATGAAGCAGGACGCGGCGATCTGCTGGTTGGTCATGCCGGACGCAATCAGTTCCATCACCTCCACCTCCCGCTGACTCAGCTCAGTGATCACTCCGCGCTGTCCGACGACTACACCGGGGCCCCGAGATGAATGTGCCACATTTGCTTGCGTAAGCGAAGACGCTTGAGCAAATTGTTCCGGCGAGGTGGGCTGGTGTCCGGGTCCGGTGAACGCCGTGCCCAGCCCGTCGGGCAGCGGCTGACCGCCTCCGTCGCCCGGGCCGTCCCGCCGCACCCTCGCCAGCAGTGCGCTGGAGGCGGAGTGCGTGAAGTGGACGCGGCCCATCTTGATGTCCCGTACCGCGGCGACGAGTTGGTCGGCGGTGAATTCACCGTGTACGAGATAGCCACCCGCGCCCAGGCGCAGGGCCTCGTGCACGATCTCGCTCTCCCTGCTGTACGTCATCATCAGCACCGGTGCCAGCCGCACCAGGTGGGGCAGCGCCGAGATGCCGTCCACGCCCGGCATCCGAACGTCCAGCAGAACGACGTCCGGGCGGTGTTGGACGGCCGCTTCATAGGCCTGGCGTCCGTCGGCCGCCTCCGCGACGACTTCCAGGTCGTCGCGGCCCTGCAGCAGAACGGTCAGCCCGGCGCGTACGACCGGGTTGTCGTCGGCGACGACAACCCGCAGAGGCGGGGCGGCCGGCACCGCGGCCGGTCCCGGCAGAGCGGGGAATTCTCCGGTGGTCACGGGCGGCGCGGAGGCCAGAGGGACACCCGTGGTGTGGTCGGAGCTGATCGGGGTGGCGTGCGAGGACGTGTGTTGCGAGACATGGGACTGCTGGGCCCAGTTCTGCCCCGAGCTGTGGGAGATGTCGTCCGGCATGCTGCAGCCTCCTCTCGGAAGGTGGGGACGGTTGGTTGGGTTGGAGCGGTGAGCCGGTCAGTGGAGCAGCGGGGTCCGGTGCTGCGTGGGCTGAGCGGGGATGCCGGGAACGAGCCGGAGTGCGGCCGCCGGCAGTTCCAGGCGGACTTCGGTGCCTTTCGCCGCCCGGCCCCTGCCGATCCGGATGCGGGCCCCGATGGAAGCGGCCCGCTCGACCATGCCGACCAGGCCGAAGTGGCCCGCCCGTCTGAGGTCGTCGAGGGTGATGCCGGGCGGAAGACCCCGCCCGTCGTCGTACACGCTGATCCTCAGTACGTCGCCGACGACACCCGCCGAGACGTCGAGACAGCTGGGGTGACCGTGCCGGTGGGCATTCTCCATGGCCTCGGTGGCGATGGTGAGGACCTGGCGGGCGACGGCGTGCGGCGCCGTCGGTACGGGAATGTCGCCGAGCCGGCGGAAGGTGGCCCGCATGCCGTACCGACGAGCGAAGTCCTCGGTTCTGGCGCGGAGTTCGGCCATGATGTCGACGACGCCGTCCAGGCCGGACTCGCGTCGCAGATCGGAGAGCAGCTCGCGGGACTCGGTCGCGGCGCGGCGGGCCGAGCGGGCCACCAGCTCGGCCTGGTGCTTGACGGTCAGCGGGTCCATCCGGTCGGCCGTGCCGGCCAGGCCTTCGGCCGCGAGCGCCAGGCCGTAAAGCGTCTTGGCGACGGAGTCGTGCATCTCGCGGGCGAGCCGGGCGCGTTCCTCCTCCACCGCGCTGTTGACGGCGAGGCGCGCGCGGGTCTCGGTCAGCGCCTGGGATGCGGCGCCGAATCCGAGCAGGAGGCTGCGGAGCGCGCTGCCCACGGCTCCCGCCATCACACACAGGCCCACCATCAGCAGCGCCGAGGCGTCCGCCTCGATCTTCTCGTTGATCGCGTAGGCGGCTGCAAGGAGCAGCGTCTGGAGCGGTGCGAAGATCGCGGCGCCACGCCACCCGTACACAAGTCCGGCGAGCAGCGGGGTGCAGAAGGTGACGTACGTCAGTGTGGAACCCGGCGAGGCCGAGAACAGCAGCAGCGCCCCGAACAGCATGTCGACGGCGAGCAGCGACGGGTGGCGCAGCAGCACGGGGCCGAACCGCTCCCAGTCGCGCAGCAGCACATAGGACACCATGACGGTAACGAGGACGGCCGCGCCCACGAGCCAGCTGCCAAGGCCACGGTCGACGCCCGAGAGCGCGAACGGGGCGGCGAGCGCGGTCATGGCGAGGCGGAAGCCGAACAGCTGCCGGCACAGCGCCTGCAGGGCGTTGACCTGGATCGGCAGCGACGGCACATGCCCAGGGGCACTCTCGGGAGCGCCCGCCTCGGAGCCACCGGTCAGTGCGGCCCTGGTCCGCCCGGTCCTGATTAATGCCGCCCTGGCCGGCCGTGGAGCCATGGCTCAGCCTCCGAAGATGTCGTTGAAGTTGACATTGGAGGCGTAGTAGAAGCCGACCACGATCAGGATCATCGTTCCGGGGAGCATGAAGCTGGTGACGATGAGCGTGGCCTTCGGGACAGCCTTGGCGGCCTTGCGGCGCGCGTTCTGGGCGTCGGTCCTGCGCATGTCGTTGGCGATCTGGATGAGGGTGTCGACGATCGGGGCGCCGAGCTCCTCACCCTGCTGCAGCGCGGAGACGAACATCGACACCTGGTCGGATTCATTGCGCTTGCGCAGCTGCTCGAAGGCGTCGCGCCTGCCTACGCCCATGTCCATCTGACGCAGGGTGATGCGAAGTTCGTCGGCCCAGGGACCTTCGTACTTCTCGGCGACGCGCTCCAGCGCCTGCCGGAAGCCGAGTCCGGCGGAGACGACGACGGCCAGGACGTCGAGGAAGTCGGGAAGGGTCCGCTCGATGTCGTCCTTACGCCTGCTGATGGCGGCGCGGATGAGGACGTCGGTCCAGACGAGGCCGTAGACGAGGAAGAGCACGGCGAACACGAACTGGCCGTTCATCAGCATGCCCAGGGCCACAAGGAAACCGAGGCCCCCGTATACGGCGCGGCGGGCGGCGTAGCGGTCGAGGGTCAGACCACCGGGGTTGCCCGCCATGTCCAGCTTCCGGCGGACGGCGTCGACTCGCTTGGGTCCCATCATCCGCAGCACATACGGCGCGTAGCGCATGCCGAGACGGTCTATGGCCGATCCGGTGGCTGTGGTGCGGCTGGCGCCGACCTCCAGGGCGATGGCGAGGTCGCCGGGAAGCTTGGCGTCGGCGCGATACATGCGTACGCCCTGGAAGGCTCCGTAGACGGCGAGTGAGATGACGGCCGCGAGCAGCAGTCCCATGGTGTGTTCCCTCCCTTCGGTGTGGGTCAGATACGGACGCGAGTGAGGCGGTTGATGAGGAAGAAACCGAGCGCGTAGAGAGCCACCGAGACGATCACGGCGAGCCTGCCGACCAGGGCGCTTGTCATGTCGTCGAGGGCGCCGGACCGCATTCCGTCGATAAGGAGCAAGAAGCCCACGCCGAGAACGGGAACGGCCACCGCCGTCACCTTGACCTGGGAGAGCAGGGTCGTGACCTCGCGGCGGGTCTCCTTGCGCTCCTCCAGGGTCTGGGTGAGGTTGCGCAGCGAGGAGACGATGGTGCCGCCCGCCCGGTTGGAGAGGATGAGAGTGGATACGAGGACGGTCAGCTCACGGGAGGGCAGCCGCTCGACGAGGTCGTTCAGCGCGTCGTCCAGAGAGCGGCCGATGGTCAGCTGATCGGCAACCCGCCGCAGCTCCTCCCTGGCCGGATCGTCCAGCTCGTCCACGGCCATGCTGATGGCGGTCCGCAGCGCGAGGCCGGCCTGAGTCGCATTGGCGAGTACGCGTGTGAGTTCGGGCAGCTGGTTGATGAACGCCTCGGTGCGCTTTTGGCGCTGCCAGTTGAGGAAGCCGCCTGCTCCCCAGACTCCGATGACGGCCGCGATGATCCCGAAGAAGGGCGCGAAGACCGAGCCGGCGATGAAGTACAGGGCGAGCAGTGCGCCGACCACGTAGACGAAGTACTCGCCCGGAGTCACATCGAGGCCGGTCGCCGAGATCTGGCGCTCGATCCGCTTCCCGAGGCGCGTTCTGCGCAGGCGTCGGTCGACGGTCCTGAAACGACGACGCCGGCCGCCCTCGATCGCGATCTGTCCTGTCTGCATCCGCTCCAGCAGGGCCTGCCGCTGGGCCTGGCCCGAGGAGTAGACATGCACCCCGACGACGGCGAGCACACAGCCGAGCAGGGTGACACCCATCGTCAGGAGCGGGAGGTTATCCATGTCGGGCGGGTCCTTCTGTGTGAGCGGGCGGACGGGGGCGGGGGTGGACTGCGAGCCGGTCAGGCCGTCGATGTGCGTGAGGCAAGCTGCTCCTCCGTGTGCGCGACGCCGAAGGCCGGGGGTATCGACTCGCTCGCCATGTAGAGGCGGTCGGCGATCCGGCGGGGCAGCGGGAAGTACACGAACTTCCCGTGGATACGGCCGTCCGCGGCCATGGGCCGGGCGTCGAAACGGCAGACCGTGACGATCCGGTAGTCCTCGCGGCCGTAGGAGTCGACGATGGCGATTTCGGTGATCTTGCGGGCGCCGTCGGCGTGCCTGGTGAGCTGCACGATGACGTCGACCGCGCTGTTGATCTGGTCGTGGATCGCCACAAAGGGGATCTCGACCTCGGACATGGAGCTGAGGGTCTGCAGACGCATCAGGGCGTCCTCGGCGCTGTTGGCGTGAACGGTGGCGAGCGAGCCGTCGTGGCCGGTCGACATCGCCTGGAGCATGTCCAGCGTTTCGCCGCCGCGGACCTCACCGACGATGATGCGGTCGGGCCGCATACGCAGGGAGTTGCGCACCAGGTCACGAATGGTGATCTGGCCCTTGCCCTCGACGTTGGCCGGCCGGCTCTCCAGCGTGATCACATGCGACTGCTGGAGCTGGAGCTCGGCCGAGTCCTCGATGGTGACGATGCGTTCGCCGTCCGGGATCAGTCCCGACAGGGCGTTGAGCAGGGTGGTCTTCCCAGTGCCGGTGGCGCCGGAGACGATCACATTGAACTTCGCGCGCACCAGGCCGGCCAGCAGCATCAGGATCTGCTCGTCCAGCGAGCCCAGGCCGATCATCTCCTGGAGGGTGAAAGCTCTGGGGAAGCGCCGGATGGTGAGGATCGGCCCTGTCAGCGAGAGCGGCGGAATGATGACGTTGACACGCTCGCCGCTGGGCAGGCGGGCGTCGACCATCGGATTCGCCTCGTCCACCCGACGGTTGACGGTGGAGACGATGCGTTCGATGGTCTGCATCAGCTGCTCGTTGGAGGAGAAGCGCATCGGGAGCAGCTCCAGCCGTCCGCTGCGCTCGACGAAGACCTGATCCGGTCCGTTCACCATGATTTCGCTGATGGAGGCGTCTTCGAGCAGCGGTTCGAGGATGCCGAGGCCGAGCGCCTCGTCGACGACCCTGCGGATGAGCTGGGAGCGCTCGACGGTGGACAGCACCGGGCCCTCGCGGCTGATGATGTGGCCCAGGACCCGCTCGAGGCGGGCCCGGCGCTCGGCCGCGGCGAGGGCCGACATCTCGGCGAGGTCGATCTCCTCGAGCAGCTTGACGCGGTAGACCCCCACAAGCCGGCTCTCCTCGCTGTGCCCGGTCGTCGGCTCGGGGTTGTTGATGCGCGCCCGCAGGCTCATGGGTTCAACTCCCTCGTACGGCTTGCCTGGTGCAGCCGGTCAGTCGCGGGGCATGGTGGCGCTCTTGGTGGTGGTGAAGTCGAAGCCCGGGACGAGGAAGGGAATCCCGACTGTGGCGGTGATCTTGATCTCGTCACCCTCCTCGGCCTTGTCGAAGTCGGCGTCGAGCCAGGAACTCATCGACGCCCGGCCCGCCTCCTCGTAGCCGATCCGGGCCTGGTCCTGCGAGGCCACCCGGGCCGCGGCCCGCGCCGCCGTGCCCGCCTGCTGCGCGGCGTACACGGCCAGCCCGACCTGGACCGCGATCAGCGCCACCAGGAGCAGCAGGACGAGCCAGCCTCCGTACTCGATGACCGCCTGGCCCCTGTCCCGCCGCATTGCCTGCTTCCGCATCACTCACTTCCTCTCCGTCGCGGCGGCGGCGCGGCCGGGGACAGTGATGGGGAGGTTGAAGGCCCCCGGGAAGAGCAGCGGCACTTCGAGGTCGGCCTCCGCCTTGAGCAGATCGCCGTCCGGCCGGCAGGAGATCCGGTACGACCAGCTGCCGGGCATGTCTTCCTGCCCGGCCTGATTGCATGCCGCGTTGCGGTTCCCGTCGGTCACCGCTCCCGCGCTCGCAGCCTTGTCTGCCGCGTTCCCCGCGAGTACGAAGGTGTAGCCGACGAGCGCGGCCTGCCACAGCAGGACCATCGTCACCAGAAGGATCGGGACCATGCCCGTGAATTCGATGACGGACTGGCCCCGGTCACCGCGCAGACGCGGATCTCGGTAAAGCGCGCGTACTCCTGGACCCGTCATGGCTCAACGTTCCCCCTCACCCTCAGCCGTGTGTCTCTTCACTTCGCACGCCCCTGGCGGCGGCCGCCGCCGAGCGAACCGCGGTCCTGGCGGAACCTGCTCTGCTTCTCGGCGGTGGCGTTCTTCACCAGCCCCAACTCCCCCGCCAGTGCCCACAGTGCTTGTTTCACCGTGGACTTGGACTCCAAATCCTGCAACCGGCCCGCATCGACGACCCCTTGAAGTTCCTTGAAGTTGGCGGGGACCGAGACCCTGGCCACCCGGGTGGAAGTGATCTTCTCGACCAGTGCGGGCTGGATCTCCGTATTGCGCGTATGGCGGTTGACGACGGTGACGGTCTCCTCCGCCTTGCGGATCTGGAGCCGGTCCCAGAGCCGGACCATGCGCTTGGTGGCCCGGACGGTCACCACGTCCGGCGTGGTCAGCAGCAGTGTGGTGTCCGCCATCTCGATGGCGGCGGCGTTGGCCGTGTTCAGATGCGTGCCGCAGTCGATGACGACGATCTCGTAGCGGTGGCGCAGCGCGCTGACGATCTGGCGGACAAGCCGGTCGCTGACCTCCTCGCCCCGTTCGCCCTCGTCCGGCGCGAGCAGCAGCCCGAGGCCGGTGTCATGGCTGAAGAGCGCGTCCTGCAGCACGCGGGGGGAGATGTCCTGGATTGCGGTCAGGTCCACGATGGACCGGCGGTACTGCACATCCAGGTACGAGGCCACATCGCCGCCCTGCAGGTCCAGGTCGACAAGCGCGACGGTGTGGCCGGATGCCTGGGCGGCGAGCGCGAGCTGGATCGCGGTCACCGTGGTGCCGACCCCGCCCTTCGCGCCGCTGACTGTGACGACGGTGCCGCCGGGGCCCGTGAAGGCATCGGCTCCCTGGCCCAGGTGACGGCGTACACCGACGGACCAGCCGGCCGCCGCCTGGACACGCTGAGCCAACTCCTCGTACGACAGCGGTAGTCCCACCAGGCCACGGGCGCCGGAATCCATCGCCGCCGAGTAGAGGCCGGGGCTTGTGTCAGCGGTGATCAGGACGACTCCGACGGCCGGAAAGCGCAGCGCCACCTCCCGGATCAGCTCGAGGGCCGGGACCGGCCCGATCCGCTCATGGACCAGCACAACCTCGGGCAGTTCGTCGAGCGATTCGCCCGCCAGCCTGGCCAGGAGGTCGAGCAGCGAGGTCGAGTCACCGACCGGCGAGGCCGGTTCGGCGTCCGGGAGCTGGCTGAGGAGGGTGGTAATGGATCGGGAGGCGTCGGCGTCACCGACGGCCGGGAGGATGCGTGTCGTCATCCGGCCCTCACTTGTTCTTGTCTTCGGAGAGGTCGTAGCTGCCGTCGCCCGGGCGCAGTGTGGTGGGGCTGCCGTCGGGAACCAAAGCAAGGCGTACGTGCTCGGCGAAGGACTCGGCGTAGGCGACGCGCTGGGCATCCGTGGTGTTGAGGGCGAAGGTGATCGGCACGGCCTCGGTGGGGCCGTTGTCGCCGTTGCCCTTCTTCGGGTCGAGAGCGGTGAGCTCGCCGACGTCCAGCACCTTGGCATTGGCGACGATGATCCGGGACTGGTCCACCTCGGAGTCGTTCTGCGCGGCGAAGGTGGCGAAGATATTGACCAGCTTGCCGGGCCTGATCTTGCCCGCGACTCCGGTCGCCGCATCGATCATGATCGCGATCTCCTGCTGGCCGCTCTCCAGGCTCGGGCGCTTCACGATCATGTCGTCCTGGAGCAGGGATCCTCTGCGGAGCTGGGTGACGGCGATCTTTCCGTTGATCACGTCGAGATCGGTCACCGCGCTCCGGGAGAGCCAGCGCTTGGGCATGGTGATCTTCTCGAACTGGCCCGGTGCCAGGGGCGTATAGGGCGCGACATCAGTCTTGACCCGGTAGGCGGCAACCTCGGGCCCGACCTTTGAATTCACATCGCTGATCACCGAAAGCACGCCGGCGAACGCGCCGAAGGCGCACAGAACCGAGAGAAGCAGAAGTATGACGCCGCGGCGCTGCCGTGAATTCATGGGCGGGACAACCTCGTTCTCAGACGTGGACTTGACGGAGCGGACAGGGAGAGCGGAGCGGGTTGGTGCACGCTTTCGACTGGCCGCCGCGGCCCGTGCGGACTGCCTGGCCGGCGGCTCACGACCTTTCGTGCGTAGGTGTTCCTCAGTTCGGGACACCGGGCGCGCGAGTCTGGTTCTCGACGAACGAGAGGGGGGACAGGCAGAACCCGCAGCGATCACCGATCAGTTGAATACCGCACCAGGAGCACACCTCTCGCCGTACGGACGAAACCAATTGATAAAGAACAGAGATGTCCGGAATGAAGGCGGCGAATTCGATCACCTTGGCCGTTCCCCACCAGCGGGGGGATTCGGCGGGCAGCGTGGATTCCCGCACATTCTGAACCCGCCAGGCGGGCGCGAGAGTCCCCGTCACCCAGTCCGACTGCAACTGGCCCCTCGCCACGATCAGTTGCGTACTGAATTCGGGCCCCGCCAGATCTCCGCTGCCGATCTTGACGAGCTGCGGACGGGGATTGGCCAGCACGCCGAACTGGGAGCCCGGCACCCAGGACTTGGCATGGGACTTCAGGCTCACGGGGACCCGGTCGAGTTTGGTGACCGAGCTGAGCAGTGCACCCGCGTAGACATAATGGGAGAGCAGCCGGGCCGCGGATGCGACGACTCCCGCGCTGAAGTCACAGATCGACAGCTGCCGCATTTGACGGACCAGCACGGCGATGCCCAGGGGCGGCAGATCGAGCTTGAGGAGGGCGATGCGATCACTCTCCAGAACGGAACGGATCACGTGCAGCCGGCGCTCGTGGACCGCGGGAATGGATGCGGGATAGAGGGCGATCACATACCCGTGCTGCTCCAGCAGGACGGTCATGTCGGCGAGGGCGGCGTCCAGAGGCTGCGCTTCGGGCGAATGCAGCAGCGCCGCGGCGGGCGTCTGCTGGTCGGTCGGTGGCAGCACCAGATCTGCGCTGGTGACAGCTATCGCGGTCGGCACGCTGGTTCCCCGTTCGCCCCGGCCGCCGGAGTCCCGACGCCCGTAGATCCCTACTGCTCCGTGCTCCTGCTCCAGCACTTTATCCACGTCCAAGGAGGCGGAGAACACCTTTCAGAACCGAGAGCTGCAACGTGCACACGCTGCGCACAGGCAAATTCGGGCGAAGCGGCCATCTGTTAACTCCCGTTACCTCCCGATGAATTCGGCGGCGCTGGGCTCGACTCCGGGCTCCCGTGTGGGCGCACGGCCCCACGCCGGGCGAGACCGGCCGGGCGGGAGCCCTGAGCGCCTGCACCCTGCCCTGCGTATACGAATCGTCGCCACAGGTCTTGACAACCCTATTGGTCTGGACCAGTTTGTACGCCCAGCGGTGGCCACCGTTCCTGTACCCCTCCACACCCCCCAACTCCCCCACCGGAGGCAGCAAGTGGACCGCACCACACGCTCACGGAGATGGTTCGGCGGAGCGCTGGCGCTCGCCGTCGGGACCGGTCTCACCCTCATGGGCACCACAGGGACCGCGCAGGCCGCCGACGTCAATGTCGCCAAGAACGCCGGCTTCGAGTCCGGGCTCACCAACTGGACCTGTTCCGGCGGCAGCGGCGCCACCACCTCCTCCCCCGTGCACGGTGGCACCTCCGCCCTCAAGGCGACACCGGCCGGGCAGGACAACGCCAAGTGCACGCAGACCGTGGCCGTCAAGCCCAACTCGACCTACACGCTCAGCGCCTGGGTGCAGGGCGGCTACACCTACCTCGGCACGACCGGCACCGGCACCACCGACGTCTCCACCTGGACGCCGGACTCCTCCGGCTGGAAGCAACTGACCACCCGCTTCACCACCGGCGCGAGCACCACCTCCGTCACCGTGTACACGCACGGCTGGTACGGCCAGGCCGCGTACTACGCCGACGATGTGAGCGTCTTCGGTCCGGACGGTGGCGGCGGCGGTGACCCCGACCCGGTGGTTCCGTCCACGCCCGCCGGGCTGAGCGCCGGGTCCGTGACCTCGTCGTCCGTGGCCCTGTCCTGGAGCCCGGTGTCGGGCGCGACGGGCTACAACCTCTACCAGAACGGCGCCAAGATGCAGTCGGTGACCGGGGCCTCGGCCACCGCGACCGGACTGAGCGCCTCCACCTCGTACCAGTTCCAGGTGACCGCGACCAACGCGGCCGGTGAATCCGCGAAGTCCGCGGCGGTGACCGGTACCACCTCGGGCTCCGGCGGCGGGGGCGGAGGGACCGTGCCCAAGCACGCGGTGACCGGCTACTGGCAGAACTTCAACAACGGCGCCACCGTCCAGAAGATCAGCGATGTGCCCGCCAACTACGACATCATCGCGGTCTCCTTCGCCGACGCGACCGGCACACCGGGCGGTGTCACCTTCAACCTCGACTCGGCCGGGCTCGGCGGCTACACCGTCGACCAGTTCAAGACCGATATCAAGGCCAAGCAGGCAGCCGGCAAGTCCGTGATCATCTCGATCGGCGGCCAGAACGGCACCGTGGCGATCAATGACCCGGCCTCCGCCACGAACTTCGCCAACTCCGTCTACTCACTGATGCAGACGTACGGCTTCGACGGCGTCGACATCGACCTGGAGAACGGCCTCAACTCCACCTACATGACGCAGGCCCTGCGCTCGCTGTCGTCGAAGGCGGGCTCGAAGCTCGTCATCACGATGGCGCCGCAGACCATCGACATGCAGTCGACCTCGAACGAGTACTTCAAGACGGCGCTCAACATCAAGGACATCCTGACCGTCGTCAACATGCAGTACTACAACAGCGGTTCGATGCTCGGTTGCGACGGCAAGGTCTACTCGCAGGGCTCGGTGGACTTCCTCACCGCGCTCGCCTGCATCCAGCTGGAGGGGGGGCTCGCGCCGTCCCAGGTCGGGCTCGGTCTGCCGGCCTCGACCAGCGGTGCGGGCAGCGGCTATGTATCCCCCACGATCGTGAACAACGCCCTGGACTGCCTGGCCCGGGGCACGAACTGCGGGTCGTTCAAGCCGTCCAAGACGTACCCCTCGCTGCGCGGTGCGATGACCTGGTCCACGAACTGGGACGCGAAGTCGGGCAACGCCTGGTCGAACGCGGTGGGGCCGCACGTACACGGCCTCCCGTAGAACGCCGTAGTACGAGAGTGACTCAGCAGCGCCGCCGCTCCCCCGGCGGCGCTGCTGACCGCACCAAGCCGTATGGATCCGCCGTACGACTGGCGAGAGTGGTCAGAAGAACTCGGCCCACGGCTGGTCGGCGATCTGCTTCACACACAGCACCAGAAACAGCAGGCCCGCGATGACCAGCATCGCGTTACTGAGGATGCCGTTGCGCCATTCCCTCGGCGTACGCCCGGAGTTGAGCAGCCAGACCAGTGTCAGGGCCAGGAACGGCATGAAGGCGGCGCCCAGCACTCCGTAGATGATCACCAGTCGGAACGGCTGGCCCAGGAACAGCAGGATCATCGGCGGGAAGGTCAGCCACAGCAGATACGCCCGGAACGGCACCGACTTCTCACGGGCGCCCGAGGCCACCTCCTCGCCGGTGACTGCCTGCTCACCCGCGCCCGCGCGGTCCTTGCGGTAGCGCTCGACGAAGTCCGCGAACATCAGGCTCACGCCGTGCCATACGCCGATCAGCGAGGTGAAGGACGTGGCGAAGAAGCCGATGAGGAACAGCTTGGCGGTCGCGTCGCCGTACTCCTTCTCCAGAATGTCGCCGAGCTGGATCAGGCCCTTGTCGCCGCTTGCGATGGCGACGCCCGCGGAGTGCAGCAACTCGGCGCCGACGAACAGCATCGCGACGACGAAGATGCCGGTGGTGAGGTACGCGACGCGGTTGTCGAAGCGCATCACCTTCATCCAGCCGGCGTTGGTCCAGCCCTTGGCATTGACCCAGTATCCGTACGCGGCAAGGGTGATGGTGCCGCCGACGCCGCCGATCAGGCCGAGGGTGTTGAGGATCGAGTCCTTCTCGTCGGGGAGGACCGGCAGCAGTCCGGCGAAGGCGTCGCCGAGGTTCGGCGTGACCCGGATCGCCAGATAGACGGTGACCACGAACATCACGCCGACCAGGACCGTCATGACCTTTTCGAAGACGTCGTACTTGTTGAACCAGACGAAGACCAGGCCGACGACGCCGGTCAGCATCGCCCACCCCTTCAGTCCCATGACGTCGGGGAAGAGCGCCTGGAGGGGCAGGCCGCTGGAGGACATGGCCGCGGCTCCGTACACGAAGCCCCAGACGACGACGTAGACAACGAAGAACCAGGTGGTCCATCGGCCGAGGCTGGCCCAGCCGTCGAAGAGCGTGCGCCCGGTGGACAGATGCCAGCGACCGGCCGCCTCGGCGAGGGAGATCTTGACGACACAGCCGATCACGGCGGCCCACAGGAGTGTGTAGCCGAAGTTGCTGCCGGCGATGAGCGTGGCGACGAGGTCACCCGCTCCGACACCGGTCGCCGCGACGACGATTCCGGGACCGATGTATTTCCAGCTCGACTTGCGCGGACGGGAAATGGACTCGTCAGTACTGCTTTCGGTGGTGCCTGCCATGAGCTTGGCCGCCTTCCCACTCGTCCCAGGATGTGACTGGGGTCACCAAAGCGGGGCGAGAACGATCGCGCAAGAGGGTCGGCGGCACCGAATCGCCTCCGCCCGGGTGAAGGAGCGTGACCGTACGAGGCCGAGTCGGCCTCGACCTCGCCGAGATTGCGGTCCGCGACACGCGTGTCGGTTCGTTCCACGGGCGACGGTATGGCCGAAGCTAGCCTCTTGACCGGGCCATGCCACAGCTCCACGATGTGCCCGAACAACTGAACACCCGCACCACGACATGGCGTCGCAACTGAACACCCCCCACACTCCCCACCCAGGAGACAGCATGCGACTTCGCACACGCGGCCGCGGCAGAAAGGCCACCACCCTCGCGGCCCTGCTGGCGCTCGCGGTAGCCGCTCCCTTCACCGCCAACGCCGCGCCCCCGGCCCCGGATTCGACCTCCCCGACCGCCGCCGCCGAGGAGCAGATCCGGCAGTACGAGATCCATGGCGCGACCGACGCCGCGGCCCGTACCACCCTCGCCGCCACCGGCGTATCGGTGGACGAGGCGGACGCCCACTCGGCCGTCGTCAGCGCCACCGCCGCACAGACGAAGCGGCTGCGCGCACTCGGCTATCAGCTCGAAGTCCTGCCCGCGCCGCCGGCCAGGACCAATGGCGCGGCCGTCGAGCCGTTCGACTTCCCGTCGGCCGACGCGCGCTATCACAACTACGCCGAGATGAACGCCGAGATCGACCAGCGGATCGCCGCCCACCCGAACATCATCAGCAAGCGCGTCATCGGCAAGAGCTATCAGGGCCGGGACATCGTCGCGGTCAAAATCAGCGACAACGTCGCGACGGACGAGAACGAGCCCGAGGTGCTCTTCACCCACCACCAGCACGCGCGCGAGCACCTCACCGTCGAGATGGCGCTGTATCTGCTGCGCGAGCTCGGCGACGATTACGGCACCGACTCGCGGGTCACGGGCGCCGTGAACGGCCGCGAGATCTGGATCATCCCGGACGTCAACCCGGACGGCGGCGAGTACGACATCGCCACCGGCTCCTACCGCAGCTGGCGCAAGAACCGCCAGCCCAACTCCGGATCCTCGGCGATCGGCACGGACCTCAACCGCAACTGGAACTTCAAGTGGGGCTGCTGCGGCGGCTCTTCGGGCTCCCCGAGCTCCGAGACGTACCGCGGCGCGCGGGCCGAGTCCGCGCCCGAGGTCAAGGTGGTCGCCGACTTCACCCGCAGCCGGATCGTCGGCGGCAAGCAGCAGATCAAGGCGGGCATCGACTTCCACACGTACAGCGAGCTGGTTCTGTGGCCGTACGGCTACACCAACGCCGACACCGCTCCCGGTATGACGCAGGACGACCGGAACGCCTTCGCCGCGGTCGGGCAGAAGATGGCGGCGAGCAATGGCTACACCCCGGAGCAGGCGAGCGACCTCTACATCACGGACGGGTCGATCGACGACTGGCTGTGGGGCAACCAGAAGATCTTCGCGTACACCTTCGAGATGTACCCGACGGGCTTCGGCGGCGGTGGCTTCTACCCGCCCGACGAGGTGATCGAGCGCGAGACGAGCCGCAACCGGGACGCGGTGCTGCAGCTGGTCGAAAACGCCGACTGCATGTACCGCTCAATCGGCAAGGAGCAGCAGTACTGCCCGAGCTGACGGACAGGGGCGCCCCGGGACAGTACCGTCCCGGGGCGCCCTCGTACGTACATGTCCCTGCCGCTAGACGACCAGACTCAGCGTCGCCGCGACCGCGAAGCCCGCGATCGACAGCACCGACTCCAGCACCGTCCACGACTTCAGCGTGTCCCGCTCCGAAATCCCGAAGTACTTCGCCACGATCCAGAAGCCGGCGTCGTTGACGTGCGAGCCGAAGATCGAGCCGGCCGAGATCGCCATGATGACCAGCGCCAGGAAGGCCTGCGAGTGGTCACCGCCCTCGACCAGCGGCAGCACGATGCCGGCTGTGGTGACGATCGCGACCGTCGCCGAGCCCTGGGCCACGCGCAGCACCAGCGAGATCAGATAGGCGAGCACGATGATCGGCAGACCGATGTCGTTGAAGGTGTCCGAGAGCGCCTGGGCGACGCCGCTGCCCTTCAGTACGGCGCCGAAGATGCCGCCCGCGCCGACCACGAGCAGAATGTTGCCGACCGGCTTGAGCGAGGAGGTCGACACGGCCTCAAGGGACTTGCGGGACCAGCCGCGCCTGACGCCCAGCAGGTAGTACGCCATCAGCAGCGCGATCGTCAGGGCGACGAAGGGGTTGCCGAAGAACTCGATGACCGAGCGCGGCGTGGAGGGGTCCAGCGCAATGGAGGAGAACGTCCCGGCGAGGATGAGGACCAGCGGCGTACCGATGATGGTGAGGACCGTGCCGAGGGAGACCGGCTTCTCCTGCGGGGTACGGCCGGCGGCGGTCTGGTCGGCGGCGACGGCGGCCTTGGCGTCCTCCGCGGCCTCGACCATGTCCTGCGGGACCTCGACGAACAGGCGCTTGCCGATCCAGGCGGCGTAGGCCCAGGCGGCAAGGACCGCCGGGATACCGACGACGACGCCCATCAGGATGACCCAGCCCAGCGAGACATGGAGCAGTCCGGCGGCGGCGACCGGGCCGGGGTGCGGCGGCAGGAAGGCGTGGGTCATCGACAGCCCGGCGAGCAGCGGCATCGCGAAGAGGATGACCGACTTGCCGGAGCGCTTGGCGGCGACGTACACGAGCGGCGCGAGGACGAAGATGCCGACGTCGAAGAAGACCGGGATACCGAAGATCAGGCCGGTGAGGCCCATGGCGAGCGGAGCACGCTTCTCACCGAAGAGGTGCAGCAGACGGCTGCTCAACACCTCGGCGCCGCCGGACACTTCGAGTATCGCGCCGAGCATGGTGCCGAGCCCGATGATGATCGCTACGTGCCCGAGGATGCCGCCCATGCCCTGCTCGATGACCGAGACGGCGGCGGACCGCTGGACCGTGCCGAAGAGCTCGGTGACGGAGAGACCGGCGGCGAGGCCGACGGCTATGGAGACGGCGAGCAGCGCGACGAACGGCTGCAGCCTGACCTTGATGATCAGGAAGAGGAGGAGCGCGATGCCGAGGGCGGCGACGGTCAGCAGACCGGCGGTGCCGTCGATGAGCAGGAGCAGTCCGCCGGTGTGGGGCGGGGCTGGTGGTGGGGAGTCAGCGGCTATGAGCATGGCGGGGGACCTCGTTGTTCGGGGGATTTTGGGTGTGGGGGGTCACGGCGCGGCGCTTCGGGCAAGCGCGCCGCGCCGCGAAGTGCGGGGTAGAGCAAGATCAGCCGGCGGTCAGCCGAGGACTGCCAGGGCGTCGATCTCGATCAGGAGGCCCTTGGGGAGGCCGACGTACACCGTCGTACGGGCGGAGGCAGGCGCCTTGAGGTCCTGCTCCTCGAAGTACGCGTTGTAGATCGCGTTCAGCTCGGCGAAGTGGTCCACGTCCGTCAGGTAGACGCGCATCATCATCACGTCGTCCCAGCCCGCGCCGCCCTCTTCGAGGATTGCCTTGACGTTGGCGAGGGTCTGGAGGGTCTGCTCGCGCAGGGTCGGCCCGGCGGGCGTCGGCGGCTGTCCCTCGACGGCGGGGAGGAAGCCGACCTGCCCGGCGACCTGAAGGATGTTCCCCTTGCGGACACCGTGGGAGAACTTGGCGGGCGGGGCGGTGTGGGTGGCGGGGGTGATCGCGGTCTTCTCGGTCATGAGACTTCCTTCTGCGGGCCGGTCTTTTGCTGAGGGGATACAGCGCCTGAGTACTCCCGGCTGATGGCGTCGGCAGTGCGCCGCACCACCGGGAGGAGGGTGAGGAGTTCTTCGGCGGTGACGACGACATTCGGCGCGGAGGCCGACATGGCGGCGACGACGCGGCCGTCCGCACCGCGGATGGGGGCACCGACGCAGTTGATGGACTCCTCGTGGCCGCCGAGGTCGGTGGCCCATCCCTGTTCGCGGACGACGGCGAGCTCCTTGAGGAACGCGGCGGAGTTCGGGATCGAACGGGATGTGTACATGGGGTAGTCGAGCTTCTCGGCGAGGGCGCGCCGCTCGGCCTCGGGAAGGTCGGCGAGCAGCAGCTTCGCCACCGCGGCGACAGTAATGGGCACGGGCTTGCCGATCCGCGAGTACATCCGGACGGGATAGCGGCTCTCGACCTTGTCGATGTAGAGGACTTCGCTCTCCTCGTACACGGCGAGGTGGACGGTGTGCCCGGTCTGCTCGTTGAGCGCGACGAGGTGGGGGTGAGCGATCTCGCGTACGTCGAGATTCTCGACGGCCTCCTGCGCGAGGGCGAAGAGCCGGGCGCCGAGACGGTAGCGCTGGTCCTGCTGGCGGTAGACCAGTCCGTGCTCGTGGAGCGTACGCAGCAGCCGCAGCGCGGTGGACTTGTGCACACCGAGGCGCTCGGCGACCTGGCCGAGGTCGGCGGGCCCCTGGGCGAGCAACGGAAGGATGCTCAGCGCGCGGTCGACGGTCTGGCTCATGGGATACGTACCTCCTGCGGGTCCTGCGTGCCCTGCGGGTGCTGCTCCGCGGTCGCGGTCCAGCCGGGGCCGAGTCGCAGTCTCCCCCAGGCGCGCGCGTCGAGTGAGACCAGCCGGTCGGCATGCGCCCGCGCGGGCGGCACGGCGAGATCCCCGGCGACGGTGAGGGTGGCGGCTGCCATGAGGTGCCCGTACCGCAGCCGTTCGTGAGCGGAGAGCCCTCGCAGGGTGGCGGAGAGAAACCCGGCGGCAAAGGCGTCCCCGGCACCGACGGGTGCGACGACGTCGACGCGGGGTGCGGGCTCGTCCGTGACGGTGTCCGGGACGGCACGGCCTTCGGCCGCGTCCTGGGGCGCCGGACGGGCTGAGAAATCAGCCCCGCCGGCGTTTGACTCCGCGCGGCGGGCGTACGCCACCGCCCCCCGCGCCCCCCTTTTCACCACCAGGACCTCCGGTTCCGGGAGCGCCTCGCGGATCGCCGCCGCGCCCCGTACACCCCACGCCGCCTCCGCCTCGTCCTCGCCGACGAAGACGATGTCCGCACCCCGCGCCAGGTCCAGGAGCACCCGCGGGTCCGCCGCGTCGTGCCACAGGTTGACGCGGTAGTTCACGTCGAACGAGACGAGCGGACGGCCCGGCCTCCGCGTCGTGAGGGCGCGCACCAGGGACAGGCAGTCCGCCGAGAGCGCCGCCGTGATGCCGGACAGGTGCAGGATCCGCCCGGACCACAGGTCTTCGTACCCCATCGTCGACGGTGACATGGCCGACGCCGCTGAACCGGCGCGGTAGTAGACGACTTCCGCGCGGTCCGGCTCCTCGCCCGCCGTGCCTGTGGCCCGCTCGCCCGCCGTACGGAAGTAGATGCCCGTCGGCCGGCGCGGATCGCGCTGGACCGCCGACGTGTCGACGCCGTACGACGCGATCGCCGCGACCAGGTGCTCGCCGAACCCGTCCGCGCCCACCCGGCCGACCCACTTCGCGCGGTGCCCGGACGCGGCCAGACCGCACGCCACATTGGACTCGGCTCCGCCGATGCCGCGTGTGAACGACGGCACATCGGCGAGGCGGCCCGGAGCCGTCGGCACAAACGTGACCATGGACTCGCCGAGGCAAACGATGTCGACGGGTCGGGGCACAGTCGCCGTCGCGGTCACGGTCGCGGTCACGATCGCTCGAGCTCCTCATTGGTCGGCCGCCGGAGACACCATTGACCCGGCGTTGGCTCGGATGTTAGACAGCGGTAAGCGAATTACGCAATGGCCATTGCACATAGCGCAACGCACCAAGGCGTGGCGATCCTCAAAGGAGGCCCCATGGCAGCCGACAACGCACTCGACGACGCGAACGCGGTCGACAACGCAGTCGGACGACTCGCCGACGAACCGGTCGACCACCGCTTCAAGGCACTCCCCCCGGACGCCGCAACCGCCGGCCTCACCGTCGGCGCCCTCGCCGCCGAGCGCCGCAACCTCTTCACCGGCGGCTTCACCACCCCCGTCCTCGCCCTCTCCGCCGAGTCCGTCGAGCACAACCTCGCCCTCCTCGAGACGTACTCCGAGCGCCACGGCCTCGCCTTCGCCCCACACGGCAAGACCTCCATGTCCCCCCAGCTCTTCGCCCGCCAACTGGCCTACGGCGCCTGGGGAATCACCGCCGCCGTCCCCCACCAGGCCCGCGTCTGCCGCGCCTACGGCATCCAGCGGATCTTCCTCGCCAACGAGGTCGTCGACCCCGCCGCCCTGCGCTGGCTCGCGCACGAGCTGGAGGCCGACCCCGACTTCCGCTTCATCTGTTACGTCGACTCCGTACGCGGCGTCGAGCTGATGGACGAGGCTCTCAGGTCCGCGGGCACCACCCGCCCCCTCGACGTCGTCGTCGAACTCGGTGCCGGCGAAGCCGCCCGCACCGGAGCCCGCACGGAATCCGACTGCGCGGCCGTCGCCGACGCCGTGGCCGCGACCCGTACCCTCCGCCTCGTCGGCGTCGCCGGCTACGAGGGCGAGGTCCCGCAGGCCGACGGCGACCGCGTCCGCGCCTGGCTGCGCCGCCTGGTCGCCCTCGCCGCCGACTTCGACAAGGCCGGCCGCTTCGCTGCCCTGGCAGAGACGGAAGAGATCGTCGTCAGCGCGGGCGGCAGCGCCTGGTTCGACGCGGTCGCGGACGTCTTCGCCGAGATCCCCGAACTCTCCCTGCCCGTACTGAAGCTGCTCCGCTCCGGCGCGTACGTCTCGCACGACGACGGCCACTACCGTCACCTCACGCCCTTCAACCGCATCCCTGACGAGGGCGCCCTCCAGCCCGCCTTCCGCCTCTGGGCCCAGGTCGTCTCCCGCCCCACGCCGGAACAGGCCTTCGTCAACGCGGGCAAGCGGGATGCGGCATACGACCTCGATCTCCCCGAGGCCCAGGTCGTACGCGACGCCCGCACCGGCGAGATCCGGCCGGCAACCGGTATCACCGTCAGCGGCCTGTCCGACCAGCACGGCTGGGTCCGCACCACGCCGGACGCGGACCTGGAGGTCGGCGACTGGGTCGGCATGGGCCTGTCCCACCCCTGCACGAGCTTCGACAAGTGGCAGCTGATCCCACTGGTCGAGGCCGACGGCACGGTCACCGACTACATCCGCACGTTCTTCTGAGAGGCCGAGCCATGGATCTCGTCATCCGCGACGCACGCGTCATCGACGGCTCCGGCGGGCCGTCGTACCGCGCCGACGTCGCCGTCACCGACGGCCGAATCGCGGACATACGCCGAGAGGGCGAGCCCGCCCTCTCGGCGACGCGCACCCTCGACGCGCACGGCCTCGCCGTGTCCCCCGGCTTCATCGACATGCACGCGCACAGCGACCTCGCGCTGCTCCGCGACCCCGCGCACGAGGCGAAGGCCGCACAGGGCGTGACCCTCGAAGTCCTCGGCCAGGACGGCCTCTCCTACGCGCCGGTCGACGACCGCACGCTCGACGCTGTCCGCAAATCCATCACCGGCTGGAACGGCGGTGCGCCCGGGGACACCTCCATCGACTTCGACTGGCGTACGGTCGGCGAGTACCTGGACCGCCTCGATCGCGGCATCGCGGTCAACGCCGCGTACCTCATCCCGCAGGGCACGGTCCGGATGTACGCGGTGGGCTGGGACGACCGCCCCGCGACCGCCAAAGAGCTCACCCGCATGAAGCAGCTCGTCGCCGAGGGCCTGGAACAGGGCGCGGTGGGCATGTCGTCCGGCCTGACCTACACCCCCGGCCTGTACGCGGGCGACTCCGAACTGACCGAGCTGTGCCGGGTGGTGGCCCGCTACGACGGTTACTACTGCCCGCACCACCGCTCGTACGGTGCCGGCGCCCTGCAGGCGTACGAGGAGATGATCTCCCTCACCCGCGACGCCGGCTGCGCCCTCCATCTCGCGCACGCCACGATGAACTTCGGCGTGAACAAGGGCAAGGCACCGGATCTGCTCGCCCTCCTCGACCGGGCACTGGACGCCGGCGCGGACATCAGCCTCGACACGTACCCGTACACCCCCGGTTGCACCACGCTGGTCGCGGTGCTGCCGAGCTGGGCGAGCGTGGGCGGTCCGGATGCAGTGCTCGCCCGCCTCCAGGACGACGAGACCGCCGAGAAGATCCGCCACCACATGGAGGAGATCGGCGCGGACGGCTGCCACGGTGTGCCCATCGAGTGGGACACGATCGAGATCTCGGGCGTGAGCGACCCGGGGCTCGTGAGCTACGTCGGCAAGACGATCGAGCAGTCGGCGGCCGAGCGCGGCGAGACACCGTGGATCACGGCCCGCCGGCTGCTGATCAACGACCGTCTCGGCTCGACGATCCTCCAGCACGTCGGTCACGAGGAGAACGTCCGGCAGATCATGCGCCACCGGGTCCACACCGGCGGCAGCGACGGCATCCTGCAGGGTCACAAGCCGCACCCGCGGGCGTACGGCACCTTCCCGCACTATCTCGGCCGGTACGCGAGGGAGCTGGGCATCCTCACCCTGGAGGAGACGGTCGCCCACCTCACCTCCCGCCCGGCCGCCCGGCTGCGGCTGCCGGACCGCGGCCTGGTCCGCGAGGGCTACCGCGCGGACCTGGTGCTGTTCGACCCCGACACGGTCGCGGCGGGCTCGACCTTCGAGGCCCCTCGTACGCTGCCGGTCGGCATCCCGCATGTGCTGATCGACGGAAAGTTCGTGATCGAGGACGGATCGCGTACGGACGTACTGGCCGGCCGCTCGGTCCGCCGGACGGACCGCACGCCCGCGTAGTCAGCTCACTCCCCGCGGCCGGAACTGGATGCTGATGCGCGGCCCCACGGCGTGCGCCGTCTTCGGCACGGCGTGCTCCCAGGTCCGCTGGCAGGAGCCGCCCATCACGATCAGATCGCCGTGCCCCAGCGGCCGGCGCAGCGGGGCGCGGCCGCCCCCGCGGGGCCGCAGCACCAGATCGCGCGGGGCGCCGACCGACAGGATGGCGACCATGGTGTCCTCCCGGGAGCCGCGCCCCTTGGTGTCGCCGTGCCAGGCCACGCTGTCGCGGCCGTCCCGGTAGTAGCAGAGCCCGGCCGTGGTGAACGGCTCGCCGAGCTCGGAGGCGTAATACGCGGACAGGGCAGCGCGGGCCTCGTCCAGGACGGGGTGCGGGAGGGCATCCCGCACCCCGTAGAAGGCGAGCAGCCGCGGGACCGCCACCACGTGCTCGTACATCTGGCGCCGCTCGGCCCGCCACGGCACGCGCGGCGAGCTCCTCGAAGAGGGCGTCCGCCGCGCTGAGCCACCCGGGGAGTACGTCGATCCACGCTCCGTCCCCGAGCACGGTCCGCCGTACGTTCGTCAGCGGACCGAGTCGGATCTCGTCGGTCTGATCGAAGAGGGAACCCTGGAGATGTGCTGCCATGCCCCCAGGGTACCCAGATAATCGAACATGCTGCCGAATCGGCTCACGGCTTGGGCAGCGCGCAGCCGGAGGCGATACGCGAAGCCGTCGATGTTGCAGCTGTAGATGCGCTTCCAGTACCCGGAGACGACCTTGATGGCGGTGCCCTGCACCGGGTGCCCGGCGTTGAGTTCGAGCGCCTTGATGCCGTACCGGCTCTCTATCTGCCGGTAGGTGCTGGTGAGTTGGTACAGCGAGACGTCGGTGTCCGTCATCGTCGCGTACCCGATCTTGCCGGCCCGCAGTGTCGCGACTCTGCTGCCCGCGGAGTTGAGCAGGCCGAAGGTGCGGCTGGACGGCTGGTCGACGATGACCTCACCCGCGGCCGGGAAGCCGCCCTCTATGCAGTGCCCGTTGGAGAGTACGAGGGCGGGGTCGTCGGGCTCCGAGGCCGGCATGCGCACCACCGATCCGGAACAGTTGCTGAGCGCCACCGTCCCGGCGAAGTCGACTGCTCTGGCGTCGGCTTGGGAAGCGGTGGCCGCGGCGCGCGACGCCGTGTCCGGGCTGGTGGCCGCGACGGCGGGTGCCGTGCTTGGCCGCTGTCATATCCGAGGCTTTTAGTGGCGTAGTTGGCTCACCGGCAGCAGAACGTGGGCCGCGGTGGTGAGCGTCCGCTCGTCGCCGAGGAAGGACTGGAGCGCCTCCTCGGTGACCGGCTCGCCCGGGACCGCGTCCGGCCAGGGGCGGCTGGCGATCAGGAGGTGCGCATGACCGCGCTCTTCCGCGGCACGGAGCCACTCCGGCGGGGCGGGGCACTGCGCGCTCAGATAGGGCATGTTGAGGATGGCCCGGCCGCCTTCGACGAGCAGCCTGATCGGGGAGCCGGCCGAGCGGGTGCTGTCTGCCATGTCGCCGCCGGCCGAGAGCCCGACCTCCTCGATGACCGCCAGCACGGCCGCCTCCCCCGCCTGCGCACCGTCGGCGCCGTCGCCGAGGGAGTAGGCGAGCAGATAAGGCATGTCATGCCCCTCATCGGGGTCACCGATCCATGCGAGCACCGAGAGGGTGCCCAACTGACTGCGCCGCACGGCGTTCCTGGAAGAGCTGGCTGTGGTCATGGTCCGGCACCCTAGTGCCCTGCCAATGCCCCCACTTCGCCCATTCACCTGGATGGACGAAGGCATCAGATGCCAGTTTCCGCAATTCCTCACCGCGCCTCGCGCAGGGGCGAAAATCCGTTCTGGCCGTACTCCACCTCCGTACCACGGCAGTGACTTCGCCCCGCGGGCGCGCGTTGGCCGACTTATGGCAAGGACTACCGCTTCTGCCCGATGGCAGCGCGTCCAGACGGCCCCGGTGCCGAACCCGGTGAGTTCGCCCAACGGGACCCCGATCTACGAACAGCTCGTCAGGGAGTGGGCCGCCGCCGACCGCACGCTGCCAGGCCTGCCCGACATGGAGTGGAGCCGACTCGCCCACTATCCGGCGCAGCCGGGCAGCGACCCGGACGGCCGCCCCGGTCCGCCCCCTCAGCGCAGGGGCTGGCTCCATGACCGCCACCCGGCCTGATTCCACCCATGCCGAGGAATGCAGGGGTTTCCGCTGCAGCCAGAACTCGTTACCCATGACGACGGCGGCGACGAACGCGGCCGGGGAAAGGAATGCGAAAAGATGAAGTACTCGCGGGTTGCCGCAATCGTTGCCGGTTCCGTCGTGGCGATGGGGGCCTCTCCCGCCTTCGCCGCCAGTACGACGCCCATGCCTCCCATGAGCCTCAACGGCGGCCTTGAGACCCTCGGCTCGGCGTCGGCCCTGAATCTGGCCGACGGGCGTTCCGCGGTGAACTCGCTCGCCGACGCCGCTACCGACCTCAACAACGTCAAGGGCACCGCCCCGCAGCAGGTCCTCAAGTCGGCCGGTGAAGTCACCCCGCTGCTGGGTGGCGTCGAGCTGGGTGGCTGAACCGGCGCTTCGTAAGAGCGCGTTCGGCAGGGGGCGCAGCCGTCAGCGGCTGCACCCCCTGCCGTACTGTGTGCCCAGGTCGGGGACACAAGCCGGGGTGGTACCACCGGCCGATACCGGTGACACCACCCCGATACGAAGCGCGGTCAGCTGTTTTCCGCGATGTTGCCGAAGGCCGGGTTGAGGGCGCCGATGACGTTGACGCTGTTGCCCGACAGGTTGACCGGCAGGTGCAGCGGGACCTCCGCCAGGTTGCCGGACAGCGCACCCGGTGAGTTCTGGGCAACGCCACTCGCGCCGGCGTCGGCGAAGGCGGATCCGGCAGCGGATCCGGCAGCGAGACCAGCGGTCGCGAGAACCAGGGCGGCCTTCTTGACAGAATTCATGGATAGCACCTTCTGTTCGATGTTTTGCCCGACATAGGGCTCACACGAATCGAAACGGATTGGCCCCCGCAGATGACACGGCCCGCCACCCCGGTACCCCCTGTTCGGCCCAACGCCCTTAGTAGCAGCGCAATATGTGATCCGCTTGTTGGTGCGCGCCGTACGGGCCATTTGGGTGAACACGGAGAACCAATCTCCCGAGAGAGTAGTTCTCCAGGGCGCTCCAGTAGCGGGCATCGACGCGACCATGCGACAGAAGGACGGAACATGCTCAAGAAGGTTATGACGACTGCGGTACTTACTCTTTCCGTGGCGGCCGCGGGAGCGACAATGGCACCGCAGGCCATGGCCATCGGCGACGACGGCGGTACGACGTCGCAGAGCGGAAACGATGCCCAGCAGACGTTCGGCAACTCCGAGACCTTCGGGGACATGAGCCCGCAGATCGGCCTCATCCAGGGCTCGCTCAACAAGCCCTGTGTCGGTCTTCCGGCCAAGGCCGACGTCGGCTCCCTCGTCGGCGTCGTACCGGTCTCGGCCCAGGACATCCCGGTCCTCTCGGCCCCGCAGAACCAGCAGTGCACCGAGAACTCCACCCAGGTCAAGGGTGACGAGCCGCTGTCGCACGTCCTCAGCAGCATCCCCGTCCTGTCGGGCAACGGCGAGGGCAACAGCTGAGTCCGAGCAGAGACCGAAGTCCCCGGCGCCAGTTGCCGGGGACTTCTCTGCGTCTGTACGCCTCTGTCCGGATCAGCTGGTCCAGAAGTCCCACCAGCGGGTCAGGATGAGCATCCCGATGAAGCCGGTCCACAGCACCGGCGGCATCCAGTGGAACTCCAGCAGCCCCTTGCGCAGCCCATCGGGGACCTTGATGATCCGGTGCTCGATGTTGTGCAGAGTGACGTAGCAGAACATCACGATGGTGGCGACCCAGGCCAGCGAGCACCACAGGCA